>DUNB01000065.1 GCA_012839585.1 Alcaligenaceae bacterium
GCTGCCAGCTCGAAGAATAACGGAAATGGCCAAAGACCTCATTTACAAAATCGACAACCCCAATGCAAAAAAAAGTAATCTGCATGTGGTCTATTTGAAAAATGCCCAAGCCACGCATTTAGCTCAAGTGTTACGTGGTGCGTTAGAAGGACTTAATCCGCAATCAACAGCCTCAACGTCAATGGTCCAGCAACAAACAACGCCCACACCGCCCCCACTAGCCACTAGCTCAGTAGGTATGGCGGACAACACTGAAACCGCATCGTTGAGCCATACACTTTCTCAAGCAAACACGATGCAGCCCATTAGTTTCTCCGCTGCGGGCGCTACCATTCAGGCAGACCCCACCACCAACACGTTAATTATTTCTGCTCCCGCTCCTCTTTATCGAGGTATACGCGAAGTCATTGACCAGTTAGATCAGCGCCGCGCTCAAGTTTTGGTCGAGAGCCTAATTGTAGAAGTTAATGCAGAAGACGCTAATGAGTTTGGTATTCAGTGGATGTTAGGAGGTAGCCATTTACAAAGTGGTGGCAGTGGTGTGGTGGGTGGTTCCAACTTTGGTGGTAGCGGCGTAGGCACGAATATCAGTGGCGCCACCACCATTGACGCACTGGCACAGGGTTTAAGTCTAGGTCTAGTCAAAGGAACGGTAAATATTCTGGGAAATGAGATTGTGAACTTAGGCGTTCTAGCCCGGGCTCTCGAGCGCAACAGTGGCTCTAACGTACTCTCCACACCGAATTTATTAACCTTAGATAACGAAGAGGCCAGTATTACCGTCGGCAGAACAGTGCCCTTTGTAACTGGACAATACACCACCTCTGGGGATGGAGCGAGCAACCCGTTTCAAACCATTGAACGCGAAGACGTAGGCTTAACCCTACGCATTCGTCCTCAAATCTCTGAAGGCGGAACCGTCAAATTAGCGCTGTATCAAGAAGTTAGCAGCATTGACCCTAGTTTATCCATTTCCAATACCTCTTTAGTCACACGTAAACGAGCCTTAGAAACCAACGTATTAGTCGATGATGGCCAAATTATTGTCTTAGGTGGTTTGTTAGAAGATAACGTCAACGATACTTCGTCTTCTGTACCTTTTTTAGGTGCTATTCCTGTGGTTGGAAACTTATTTCGCCACGATAGCCGCCAACGTACAAAAACTAATCTTATGATTTTTTTACGTCCACATATTATTCGCAACTCGGAAGAAAGCGCCTACTTCACCTTAGATCGCTATAACTACATGCGCGCAACTCAACAAAACATGCCTGCCCACCCAAGCTGGTTTAACCCCGCCCACACTCCGACCTTGTTACCGGAGTTAGAGCAAAGCGCCGTCATGCCCTTATTTGATCTACGCGAGGAGGACTGATGCAGTTGCCATATGCTTGGGCCAAAAATTACCGCTTAGTCATTGCACCTCTACAAAATGTGCCCACCTTACTTTATAGCGCAGCCACTCCACCATGGGCTTTACAGGAGGCGCAACAGAGCTACGCGGATATTCCCTCTCAACTCATGGATGACAGCTATATTGAAACCGCATTAAATACCAGCTATAGCAAAAGTGATGATGCTGCCTCTATTGTGGACGCAGCAGCGAATGAGATTGATCTAGATGGTCTGATGCAAGACATGCCTGCAGTCGAAGACCTACTAGAAATGAGTGATGATGCACCTATTATTCGTATGATCAACGCTCTTTTTACCCAAGCTGCGCGGGATGAAGCCAGTGATATTCATATCGAAGTTTTTGAAACCCATTCCGTTGTACGTTATCGCGTTGACGGCACCTTGCGTGATATTGTGCGTCCCCGACGTGCATTACATAACGCTCTGATCTCTCGTATTAAAATTATGGCAAATTTAGATATTGCCGAAAAACGACTACCTCAAGACGGGCGCATTGCTTTACGAGTGGGAGGTCGCGCAATTGATGTGCGCGTCTCTACGCTACCTACAGGACACGGTGAACGTGCTGTCATGCGATTACTAGATAAATCAGCAGGACGTTTAGATCTAAGCGCCTTAGGCATGGAGGCTCATAAACTCAATCAATTACGAGATTTAATTCATCGTCCTCATGGCATTGTGTTAATCACTGGCCCCACAGGCAGTGGAAAAACCACAACGCTTTATGCGGCCCTTAGCGTATTAGATAGCAGCACCACCAACATTCTCACGGTAGAAGATCCCATTGAGTATGATCTGGCCGGCGTGTCACAAACGCAAGTTAACCCACGTATTAATCTGCATTTCTCCACGGCTTTACGCGCTATATTACGCCAGGACCCTGACGTGATTATGATTGGGGAAATTCGTGATTTGGAAACCGCACAGATTGCCGTGCAAGCCTCCTTAACGGGGCATTTAGTCTTAGCGACTCTACACACCAATGATGCCGTTTCTGCAGTGACACGCCTTATCGAAATGGGGGTAGAGCCCTTTTTACTTGCCTCCTCCTTACAAGGCGTTTTAGCCCAACGCTTATTACGTAAACTCTGCTCTTATTGCAAAATACCCGCTCCCGATCATCCATCGCGTTGGCTCAGTCAAGGCTGTGAGCAATGTGCACATACGGGCTATAGCCAACGCACAGGCGTGCATGAGCTTTTTGTACTAGATAATGAGTTACGTCGTTTAATTGGTGCGGGCGCCGATGAGAGCCAACTACGTCATTATGCTCAGCAACACGGTATGCAAAGCCTTTATCAAGATGGCTTACGCTGGGTTGAGCAAGGCATCAGCTCGTTAGAAGAGTTAAAGCGTGTTACGCGGATGGATGAGAGCTAATATGACGCAACGTTTTTATTATCACGCTCTGGATGCGCAAGGTAAAAAGCATAAAGGACTTATCGAGGCAGAATCCATTGATACGGCGCACTTACAGCTTCAGCAACAAGGTCTACTGCCCTTACGTTTAACAATCAGCCATCGCCTCTTTCACTTCAAGCCCCACAAGAAAATCAAAGATAAAGACTTAGGCTGGATGACGCGACAGCTCGCCAGTTTACTGAGCGCACAACTGCCTCTTGAGGCCGCGCTAACCGCCGTCATTGAACAAAGCGAACAAAAAAACATTCGTGATGTCCTGACCACCATACGAGGCGAGGTAAGAGCTGGGCATCGTTTTGGAGAGGCCTTAGCCCAGTTCCCTCAAGTCTTTCCTGTTATTTACTGCGCCTTAGTAGATGCGGGGGAGCAGTCTGGAGAGTTAGATCAGATCTTAACGCGATTAGCTGACTACATTGAACAACGTAATGCTTTACGCAATAAACTGTTATCGGCGTTTATTTACCCCATTATTGTCAGTGTTGTCTCAGTGGCGATTATCATTTTTCTACTCAGTTACGTCGTTCCTCAAGTGGTGGGAGCATTTACACAAACCAAACAAAGCCTGCCACCTTTAACCCTAGTCATGCTCTGGGTGAGCGATTTAATTCAACAGTGGGGCTGGTTGATAGGCCTACTCGCAGTACTAGGTGTAATCGTTGGGCGCATCGCATTACAACAGCCTTCATTACGCTTGGCCTGGGATAAAAAATGCTTACAGGCTCCCTTGCTCGGTCAATATCTTCAGGGCTTAGATGTCGCCCGTTTTGCATCAACCTTAGCTATACTCACCAATAGTAGCGTGCCTTTACTCCAAGCCCTAGATGCCGCCAATAAAACCATTCAAAATACGTATCTACGTCAAGCAGTCAACGAGGCTACTCTGCTCGTGCGCGAAGGCAGCTCGTTAGGGGCTGCCTTGCATAAGCAGCGTTGTTTTCCTCCCTTATTGATCCACTTAACCCAAAGTGGTGAACGCACAGGACAACTACCCAAAATGCTAGACCATGCCGCCCAGTCTTTTTCCTCTGAATTAGAACAGCGCGCTATTACCACCACTGCACTTTTAGAGCCTTTAATGATTTTAGGGATGGGTGGCATGGTTTTATTGATTGTTTTAGCGGTTATGCTGCCTATTATTCAATTGAATCAGTTAATTCAATAGCAAAAAAGACTGAGTTTTCCTCAAAGTCATCCTATGCCCTACGTCTTTAATCGTAGCCATACAATTATTCGTAAAAGAACACAAGCTGTTATTAAGCGCCTGTCAGAAGCCTAATCAAAAAAGCCAGCTGAATATCAGCTGGCTTTTTTTACATCTAGCTTTAACTACAACAAGTTAGGCCGGAAACGTACCTACTACTCCCCCATCCTCACGCCAGATCACCACCGTAGCAGGACGAGGGCGCTGTGCCGTGGGACCTTCGGGCCAAGTCGATACAGCTGTTGGATGAGCTTGTGCTTCCGCCACACTTTGACCTTCACCAGGGTGCTGGATATTAATAAAAATATATTTCATATCCGGTGTCCACGTAATACCTGTTACCTCACACCCTTTAGGTCCAACCATAAAGCGACGAATCACTTTACTATCCGGGTCGGCCACTAACATACTGTTATTACCTTGCCCTTCGTACGCACCACCATTAGAGAAGTTGCCATCCGTTTGAATCCATAATAGACCGCGGGGATCGACAGCTAAGCCATCAGGGCTATTGAATGTGTTATCTTTGTCGATATTGTCCGTACCGGCATAAATGTCATCATGCACATTTGGATTTCCAGCTAAAACAAAGACATCCCACTCAAATTCATTTGCCGCAGCATCATTACCTGCTTCACGCCAGCGTACAATTTGACCATACGCATTTTTATCACGAGGATTCGGGCCATAAGCATCTGGGTGTTTAGGCCCCTCTGGGTAACGCTCTTTACCACCACCACGCTCTGAGTTGTTAGTTAGAGTCACAAAAACCTCTTTAGTGTGAGGATGGACGGCAACCCACTCAGGTCGATCCATAGGTGTCGCACCTACTGCATCCGCGGCTTGACGAGTATGAACCAACAACTCACCCATATCGGCAAATAAATCACTCAAACGCCCTCCATCTACGGTTGGCGTGCTCAACACCAATGGCACCCATTTTCCGGATCCCATAAAACTACCATCCGTTGCCTCATTATCACTAAACACCGCCACATACAATGTGCCTTCGTGCAAAAGAGAACGGTTTGCCGCATCATTATCTGAATTGTAGGTGCCAGAGGAAACGAACTTGTAAATGTATTCACTGCGTTGGTCATCCCCCATGTAAACCACAACACGGTTATCTGGAGCTAACGTAATCGCCGCATTTTCGTGCTTAAAACGGCCTAAAGCTGTCAACTTTTTGGGGGTAGAGGTCGGGTCAAAAGGATCAATTTCCACCACCCAACCAAAACGGTTAACTTCATTAGGCTCTACCGTCCAATCAAAACGCTCATCGTGTGTATCCCAGCGATAAGAGCCGCTTGCTGTTTTGCTTGACCCTTTATAGCGTTTAAACGCCTTGATCTGTTTATCTGTTAAATACGGCTTGTAATCAACCTCATCTGATTTTTTCGTACCAATACCAAAATAATCAGTGAAGTTCTCTTCACACGTTAAATACGTATTCCAATAGGTATACCCATTACCGCAGTTTCCAAACGTACCGTAAGCATAACGCCCTTCAGGATCTTTAGTGGTTCGAACCCAATCGTTACTTGCCGCTGGACCTACCAACTCCATTAAAGTATTACCATTCACGCTGCGGTTATACTTGGAGTCCAAAACAGGCTCCCATAGGCCTTGCTCATTCAGGCGTACATGCACCACAGAGGCACCTTGAGCATGCTGAGATTTACGCACCCAGTCAGCATTCCACCCCTCCCCTCCAGGCACAACACCTTGAGGAAAGAAAAAATGAGGTGTAATGTATTCGTGGTTGGTCACCAACAAACCTTCCACACTCGAGCCACTGATGCTGTTTTTACCATCAATGGGGAAAAAGTGTAGGCCATCGTGGTTATAGCCCACCTGTTTAAGTTGCGCCTCAGCGCCTTCGCTTGCATCACCAATAAAGTCAGGGGAGCCTACATGCAGCTTATCGCCCCAACGATTAATCACCGCATGGCGATAACCCTCTGGAACAGTCACCGTATCTAGCGTATTGGGCTCTAGTCCGGAAAATGCCTTTATTTCCTCTGGATTAAACTCAGGCAAACCTGTGTCGCCAACCGCCCAATCATCTGAGCCACTACTACCACCACATGCAGCCAGACCTAAACCAAAAAAACCAATCGCACCTAAGCCCAAACCCGTTTTCAAAAAACCTCGGCGAGACTGTGCCGCCTCTACAAGCTCATGGAAAGGGGTGGTTTTTGTTCTATTTGCAGGAATATTATCCCAATCAAAATCACTCATCACTGACTCTTTTTAATAGTTAGTCAAAACAGGAAAACAGTGAAATTGTGACAAAACAATATGAAATTCATATTAAATCAACAGTTTTTTTATTTTTGTAATTCCTAGCCCAACCTCAGTGAACTGGCTGCTTGCCCTATGATATAGTCGCCGATTAAGCAGACTACGGATCAAACTGCTAATTTCCATGAAGGTCCTTACTAATGACTCTCCCTTATATTCGTTTAGGCGCTGAAATTCGGGTCAGTAACCCCACCCATTCCATGCAAGGCCAACTAGGGCGCTACATGGGGCCTGCTGAACTACCTGGCATGGAAGACCGCCATCGCATTTGCTTTGACGGCAAGGTGCATCTGATGCAGCAAGAGGACTTTGAACTCTTGTATCCCGAGCGTGATTTGCGTGCCGACTAGGATGTTACATCTCTATTGACTACCCGTCGAAAAAAGCCTTGACTTCTATCTGCGTTCTACCCATACTGATTTAATACGTAGGGGTTATATCTGATAGTCCTCATAAAAAATAATAATTATTATTAAATCTTCAGTTGACGACGACTCTAGTCTCACTGTCATACTTGATACATCTCACGTCTCTATAATGATTAAATAAATCGCACAGACGTGCTTGTCTATGTTTACTAATACTTATAAAAACAACCCAAAAAAGGGAGCCTTATAATGAAAACAATTTATCCAACCGAATTGGTTGCGCGTCCTGAGCACGCAGAACTAAATAAAACTGACATCCGCTTAGGCGACGTGGTTTACCTTCAGCCCAAAGATGGCCCAAAAATTGCGAGCACTGTAATTTATAGTTCCCCTGTTTTTGGCTGCACGACTTATACTGCAGACGCTTCTTGCACAAAAGGAAATCGCATTCGCTTTCGTTTTCGTCTAAAAGATGTGCACCACGTGGCATCTCGCCAAGAAGCCGTGCACTAAACAAAACCACGCTCACTAAAACGCCTGCCTAGCAGGCGTTTTTTAATACCGTTACACTATGGCATGCTCAAAAAAAGGAAAAAGCCATGAAAAAAGTGTATTTAGCCGGTCCGGATGTTTTTGCTCACAACGCCTCCGAGGTCGCAGAACAACACAAAACGCTTTGTTCTGCGCATGGGTTCATTCCGCTGCACCCTGCCGATGGTTCTCATCACACAGCCAAGGCTATCTACCAGGCCAACATCGCTTTAATCCGATCAGCCGACGCGGTGCTTGCCAATATCAATCCATTTCGTGGCGCAGAGGTTGACTCTGGCACAGCCTTTGAAATTGGATTTGCGATCGCTCTAGGACTTCCTGTTGTGGCTTACTTGGATGGCCCCATTACGGTAATAGAGCAAGTCAAAAAACACTATGGTCCTATTTATTTGGATCAAGAAAGCAATCAATGGCGTGATCAAAACGAAAACCTTATTGAAAACTTTAATCTGCCCGTTAATCTCATGTTGGCCGAGTCCTGTGATATTGTTTATGGAGATCTTTTGGCCGCCATTATCCAATTACAAAGGCGTTGGTA
Organism: Alcaligenaceae bacterium; assembly: GCA_012839585.1. GTDB lineage: Bacteria > Pseudomonadota > Gammaproteobacteria > Burkholderiales > Burkholderiaceae_B > Paenalcaligenes. The sequence continues at coordinate 7,802 of DUNB01000065.1, forward strand.
TGACTAGTCAGTGCTAAAGTAGCACGATCTATTGATTATTTGGCCACACGCATTCATCAATGCTAAGCCCGATCCGCGCGCTTAAATGCTACGCCCATAAAAAATGACTCGTTATCACTAACGAGTCATTTTTTTAACAAGACATGCCTGAATCTATGAGTTAGGCAAAAGCTTTCGATAATAATTAGGCAGCGCAAACAAAGCACCATGTACAGCGGAGTTGTAATACTGCAGTTCGCCAATACCTCGGTCAACCAAACGCTGCTCAACCTGCTCGGCTGTCAGCCGGGTGGGTTGCAAACTATCGGACACCACCGCCATCGCCCAATACGCCCCGTATAAAGGAATATGTAAACCATACGCCTCTACGTGCTGGAAAACCGTTTTCAACTCTGTGCTCAAGCGCGTAATTTGCTCTGGCTCATAAAAGGGCGCACCCAAATGAATTACCATCGCACCGCCTTCGGCTAGAACCCGTTTACAGTCTTGGAAAAAGGCAGCGGTGTAAAGCGGACCAGCGGGGGTCTCGGGGTCCGTTAAATCCAAAAATACCAAATCAAAGCGCTGATCGGTTTCTTTGACAAACTGGGCCCCGTCACCCACCAAGACCTTGGCACGAGGGCTATCTAGAGCCCCCTTGTTAATCGACTGAAAATGCTCTTTAGCGACGGCAATCACATCAGCATCCAAATCGACTAAAGTGGCGTTGTCAATCGTAGTGTGCTTAAGCAGTTCCTCTAAGGCACCACCATCCCCGCCCCCTAAAATGAGGGCTTGGCGCGGATTAGGATGGGCCATAGTCGCTGGATGAATCAGGCTTTCATGATAGAAGAACTCTTCTTTTTCTGCCGTCATCAAACACCCATCTAAGCGCATGGTTTTGCCCAGGTCAGCGGACTCTAACACCTCTAGATGCTGAAACGCAGTTTGTTTAGATAACACACGACGTGCAAAACGGAAACCATACACACTATTGGGATTTAAATGTTCCCACAGTAATTCTGGTTCGCTCGGCGCATCTTGATCGCCCCGTATGAGGCGATTACGTTGAATTTGCGTAGGATTAAAAGCAGCAATAATGCCATCAAGCAATTGCTGCGCTTTGCCTGAGTTATCATCGCTAAAGTTACAGACGTAAACGTCTAAAGTGACCCCGCCACGCTCTGGCCAAGTATGAATGGCCAGATGTGACTCGGCTAATAAAACCGCTCCCGTCACACCACCGGGTTCACCTTGGTATTCGGGAAACGTTACCCACTTATCACCAACGATAGTGAGTCCAGAAAGCTCTGTCTGTTGACGACATAGAGCAGCCAATGCATTTTCATCAACGAAAATCGACATATCGCCGGTGCATTGGTACAAATCTGCGGTAAGATGCAGGCCTTGCATAGGAACAGCGCTCCTTGGTTAAAGGATCCCAGCCACCTATTGAAATAAGCTCAGAGAGGGGCTGAAAAAAGCCTGAAGCCAGTCACTAACCGAAGTTATTAAACAATGACTTCACGAAAAACGTAAGATAATACAGCAATATGCTAATTACATATACGTTCAAGCTATAAAAATAATAAGATAGCGGCAAATACGCCACGTTTAGCTCTTTTTAAGAGCATCTTATGCGCTTTAAGGCTTACCACCAGCCGATAACATGCCCCAAAGCCATTATCCCAAGCACAGCAAAAATCGAGGCGGCAATCGCATGTACTAAGCGCACGGGAATTGTGCCTGATATACGATCACCCAAGAGCACAGCAGGGACATTCGCGAGCATCATGCCCAACGTTGTGCCAACCACAACCTGAAAAAAAGCCTGAAACTGCGCAGCCAAAGCCACCGTTGCAACTTGAGTTTTATCTCCCATTTCTGCAAAAAAGAACGCAATTAAGGTAGTGGTAAACACACCAAACTTCGCTAAATTAGCGTCCTCTTCATCAAACTGATCAGGGATAAGCATCCAGCCAGCCATCAGCAAAAAGCCGATCGCTAGAATCCACGCCAACGTAGTGGGGTCAACCAACTCAGGCAGCCAAGCACCTAGTGCCCCGGCTAACGTATGGTTGGCCAAGGTAGCGACTAAAATTCCTAGAATAATGGGCAGCGGACGTCGAAAACGGGCTGCCAAAATAAATGCGAGCAGTTGGGTTTTATCACCGATTTCAGCTAGCGCCACAATACCGGTTGAAACGAGTAAAGCTTCCATTGATACACACTCCTGGCCGGTTTTAGAGACGATTGACCGTGTTGTTTCCCCGGCCAACATGGAAACAACATGGTCAAAGGTCTTGCCAGGCAGAAGGCTGCTTAAGCCATGATCCAGTCGGGATCAAGTATGTTGACTTAAGCCTCTGATAAGAATCAGAGCGGCTACTCCCCAATGACAAAGCGACTATAGCGTATAAAAACGGGCATGTCTAAGCGAACCTTGACAAACATCAAGAGTCAATAGGGTTTTGATGTATAAGCTTATATTCGAAACTTAAACAAAAATCGAAACGAAAAGCTACACACCTCGTTTCACACTGCTCTATCAAAAGGTAGATCTATGCGAAAAACGGTAAAAACTGAACAATTACAACCGGGCAAACGCGGCTTTTTAAAAAACCTACTTGGTGTAGGTGCAGCGGCCACGGTTATTCCCATCACTCCCGTCGAAGCGGGCATTAACGACCAGCCTCCCCGCCGCCCAGGCATGGCAGGCAAACGTTTTGGTATGCTTGTCGACTTACGCAAATGTATCGGTTGCCAAGCCTGTACTGTAGGTTGTTCTATGGAAAACCAAGCCCCTATAGGACAGTTCCGTACTACGGTTCTACAATATGAAGTTGAGGATTATGACGATGGTCTACCCGCCATGTTTAACTTGCCTCGCCTCTGTAACCACTGCGAAAACCCACCTTGCGTGCCTGTGTGCCCAGTGCAAGCCACCTTCCAACGCGAAGACGGTATTGTGCTCGTTGATAACGAGCGCTGCGTAGGTTGTGCCTATTGCGTACAAGCCTGTCCTTACGACGCCCGTTTTATCAACCATGAAACACAGACCGCCGATAAATGCACCTTCTGTGAACATCGTCTAGAGGTCGGCCTATTACCAGCCTGTGTGGAAACCTGTGTAGGTGGCGCTCGTATTATTGGCGATCTTAACGATCCAAATAGTTTAATTTCACAGCAGCTCAAAGAAAACAGCGACGACATCAAGGTCCTAAAACCCGATATGAATACCGCTCCGCGCGTGTACTACATTGGTATGCCTGATGAGTTCGTCAATGGTGTAGAAGGTCAAACCAGTGTGCGTTTGGTCGCTGAATTCTAATAGGACGGTACATCATGAATATTATTGAAATTCTTACCCCCGCTTATGATGCAGCGTGGCTGCCTTGGGCCGTGCAGTACTTCTTTTTAGTTGCTATGGCCACCACCGCTGCGATTACCGCCTCGGTGCTTGCCTTTAGTCCTGCCGGCTCTGAGGCACGTCGCCTGTTGCCTGCTGCCGTGACGGTATTAGCCATGAGTGCCATAGCCGCCCCCGTTGCGCTGTTGGCTGACTTGCATCAACCGGCCCGATTCTGGCACTTTTATGCGCACTTCACCCCTTGGTCATGGATGTCCATTGGTGCCGTTTTATTGCCTGTCTTTGTCGTACTCTCTTTAGGTTTTTGCTTATTTTGGTGGTTACGTAAAGACAGCCTAATGCGTCTGACCGGTCTAGTCCTAATTTTTTCTGCCCTGTCCATTTTGGTCTACACCGGTGCAGAAATTATGGTGGTACGCTCTCGTCCCCTTTGGAATACGATTTTCTTGCCTATTAACTTTGCTCTGACTGGTTGGCTTTCTGCTCTTGGCGCCATGCTTTTTGTAGCGCGCTGGTTACCTGGTGGCATGGAAAATCTTCCTTCTCCGCTCATTCGTCGCTTAGGTTTAACTGCTCTCGCTTTATTAGCCATCTGTGGTTTGGCTTGGGTTGGTAGTGGTCTAACCGGTATGGATGCCTCTTTCCTTGCAGCGATGGAACTCTTTAGCTCTTATCCTACTTGGCGTTTAAGTTTAATTACCTCGATTGTTCTTGCTTTGTTTTTGTTCTTTATGCTGCGTGTGCAGTCCGACCGTCTCTGCAGCCCCATGCACTCCCTCGTTTGTGGCATCACCATGATGGCTGCAGCGTGGATTTTCCGCTGGATTGTGCTCATGAGCGTACAAGGTGTGCCTAAATACGGTGCGGGCCTGTACTTGCACAGCATGCCTTGGGGTAGCAACGGTCTGCTTGGCATTCTGGGCATATTCGGTCTCTGTATTGCGCTACTTGCCATGATCACCTGGTTCTTAGATCGCTTTCCCACCTCATCCGCCTTGCGTGCAAACGCTTAATTTCTATCACTAATAACCAATTATTCGGAAATATCATTATGAGCAAGCAAGACAAACCCAATAACGACCGGCGCAAACTCCTAAAACACGGTTCCTTAGCTGCGGGCGGTATGGCCGCCTTTGCGGCGGGTTATAGCGACACTGTTGTCAATGCCGTCAAAGGCTTTACTCAAGGCTCTGCAGGTCACCCACCTAAGCATGCTGTGCGTGGGAACTCCCTCACTCCTGAGTTCACTATTGATCAAGCAACCGGTCAGCTCACCACACAACCCGGTCAAGTTGTTAGCCCATCACTTTGTCTAGGTTGCTGGACCCAGTGTGGTGTACGCGTACGCGTAGACCAGGAAAACAACAAAATCATTCGTATCGCGGGTAACCCTTATCACCCGCTAGCTACTACCACCCCAGCACCCATGGCATTGCCCGTGCGTGATGTCTACTCCAAACTTGGTATTGAGTATGGTATCGAGGGACGCGCCACCTCTTGTGCTCGTGGTAGCGCGATGCAACAACAGGTCGATAACCCCTATCGTGTACTCACCCCACTCAAACGTGTAGGCAAACGTGGTGAGGGCAAATGGGAAAGCATCAGTTTCGAACAGCTCATCGAAGAGGTCTGCGAAGGGGGTGATTTATTCGGCGAAGGTCACGTCGATGGCTTACGCGCCATCTTTGATCGCGAAACCCTAATTGACCCTGAAAACCCAGAGTTTGGCCCATTATCTAATCAGCTCATCGTCACCGATGCTGGTAACGAAGGGCGTACTCCTTTGATCCGTCGTTTTGCGGAACAATCCTTTGGTACCATCAACCGCGCCAACCACGGCTCCTATTGCGGTCAAAGCTTCCGAATCGGAGCTGGTCTGGCTTTGGGTGATGTACGCGGTATGCCGCACGGTAAACCTGACTGGAGCAATGCCTCCTTTGGTTTATTCATTGGCGCCGCCCCGGCTCAATCCGGCAACCCGTTCCAACGCCAAGGTCGCGAGCTAGCCGAAGCCCGTTCACGTAAAGAAAACACCTTTAAATACGTGGTGGTTTCGCCCGTCTTGCCTACCTCTTCCAGTTTGGCCGCAGGCTCGGGTAACCGTTGGATGGCGGTTAAGCCCGCCTCTGACCTCGCTCTGGTCATGGCACTATTGCGCTGGATGCTAGAAAACGAACGCTTTGATAGCGTGATGTTGTCGCAACCTGGCCCAGCGGCAATGAAAGCCGCCGGTGAGGCCTCTTGGTGTAACGCCACGCACCTCATGATCAACGATCCTGAGCATCCACGTTACGGCACCTTCTTGCGCGGCGCAGACTTAGGTTGGCCCATTAACGAAGCCGCCGAAGGTGAGGACAAGCCCGAAGACGTGTACGTGGTACAACGTGCAGATGGTTCATTGGCTCCTCACACTATCTTAGAGGGCGCTGAGCTTTTCGTAGAACGCGAAGTGGCTGCAGCCGGCTTAGGCGCTACCCCTATCAAAGTTTGCACGTCTTTAAGCAAATTACGCGAAGAATCACAGCGTATGAGCTTTGAGGAATACAGCGATATTTGTGGTATTTCTGTCAAAGACATTCAGGATCTAGCTGAAGAATTCACTAGCTACGGCAAACGTGCCGTGGTCGATGCGCACGGCGGCACCATGAGCGGTTCTGGTTTTTATACTGCTTATGCGATTGCCATGCTAAACACCTTGGTTGGTAACCTCAACGTTAAAGGTGGTTTGGTATTGGATGCGGGCCCATTCGGTCCTTTTGGCCCAGGTCCACGCTACGACTTCCGTTTTAAAGGCCAAGCACAACCCACCGGTTTGGCTCTATCTCGTAACCGCATGCCCTACGAGAAATCCTCGGAGTACAAACGTCGCGTCGCAGCAGGCGAAAACCCTTACCCCGCACCGGCTCCTTGGTACCCCACCGTAGGTGGCTCACTGAGCTCTGAGCTTATTGCTTCTGGTATGGCGGGCTACCCATACAAGGCTAAGGCTTGGATTAACCACATGGGGAACTTCCTCTACGGTATTGCTGGGATGCGTAATGCGCTTTACGACGATCTATGTGATCCTAAAAAGCTGCCCTTGATCGTTTCTATTGAGCCTTTTATCAATGAAACCTCTGCGATCTCGGACTACATCGTCCCCGATACGGTCACTTACGAAAGCTGGGGTGTTTCTGCGCCCTGGGCCGACGTGATTGCTAAAACCTCTACCATCCGTTGGCCAGTCATTGAGCCCAAAGTGGCTCGTGATGCAAATGGAGAGCCCATTTCTATTGAGAACTTCTTAATTTCCGTTGCCAAGCGCATTGGGATGCCAGGCTTTGGTGACAATGCCGTTGGCAAGCCTAACAGTGAAGAACGCTTCCCAATTCATAATGCGGCTGATTTTTATGTACGTGGCTTTGCTAACATCGCTTACGCCATGAAGCGTCCCGTCGCTGATGCTCAAGATGATGACATCAGCCTAACCGGTCTAACTCGTCATCTAGACACCATCAAAGAGCGCGTCACCGAAGAGGAATGGCGCAAAGTCGCCATGATCATGAGCCGAGGCGGTCGCTTTGATGAAATCAAAGACGCGTGGGATGAGGACAAAGGTCATCTGAAAAATGCGCATCCGCATATGCTCCCCATCTGGGATGAAGCCTTGTTTAAAACCAAGCACTCAGTAACAGGGGAAAACAATAGCGGCTGTCCTACTTGGTATCCAAACCGTTTGGCAGATGGTACCAGTATGCGTGAGGCCTATAGCAGTCAGGACTGGCCTTTCTTGATGACCTCATACAAATCCAATTTGATGAGTTCTATCTCCATTGCGGTTGACCGTTTACGTCAGGTACACCCACATAATCCGGTCTCCATTAACCGCGAGGACGCCAAAGAGTTAGGCATTAATAACGGCGACCGTATTCGACTGGTCTCCCCAGGCAATTCAGTCGAAGGCGTTGCCATGATCCGTGATGGCGTGATGCGTGGAGCCATTGCCATTGAGCACGGTTACGGCCATAAAGAGCTTGGTGCTCGTGCCCATGTCATTGATGGACAGGCCATGCCACATAATGAGGCGTTGGCGGCTGGGGTAAACATCAATGATCTCGGCTTCCGTGACACCACACGTGGTGATCACAATAACGTCTGGATTGATTGGGTTTCAGGGGCGGTAGTTCGTCAAGGTCTGCCTGCTCGAATTGAAAAAATATAACCCCTAGCTAGGCGTTAATTCGCTAAACTAAAAGCATCTTGAATTTCGGTTCAAGATGCTTTTTTGGCTCTGCTAATGCTATATTAGCCACTCTAAAATATTTTATGCTTCGCTTTCTTTGGACCTTTTGTTTTGCTTAACTACGTCACATCCAGCCGGCTGCCCACTCCTTGGGCCAACTTTACCCTTTCTGTTTTTGTAGAAAAAGAAACAAAAAAAGAACACTTGGTCATTAGTTTGGGGGATCTCAGGACATCTGAGCCCGTATTGTTACGCCTTCATTCGGAATGCCTAACTGGTGATGCGCTTTTTAGCCTACGTTGTGATTGCGGCCCCCAATTAGAAAAAGCCTTACAACGTATCGCTGAAAATGGACGTGGCGCTGTTTTTTATCTGCGCCAAGAAGGTCGTGGCATTGGTCTAGTCAATAAAATTCGTGCGTACCATCTTCAAGACCAAGGCATCGACACCGTCGAAGCGAATCAAATGATTGGTTTTGAAGCCGATGAGCGCAACTACGAGCTTTGCCGTCCTATGTTGGATTTTTTCAATATTAAGGCCGTACGTCTCATGACCAACAACCCTCGCAAAGTCGCCGCCCTAGAGGCCATGGGATACGAGGTCACCGAACGCATAGAGCACCGTATCGAACCAAACCCATACAACCGATTCTACTTACACACCAAAGCCGAAAAGCTGGGGCATTTGTTTGACGATAAATAATCCCCTTTAAAAGCCAAAGCCAAACTATTTTTAGTCGTTGACTGCCCCCTTCTCGGAGCAGATCGACATAAAAAAACCCAGCTTATCAGGCTGGGTTTTTTGCATATAATCAATTAGATTTTTTTAGCTAACTGAACAGCAAGTCCAATATAACTACGTGGCGTCATCGCTAACAAATCCGCTTTGGGTTTTTCAGGCAGATCAAGACCAGTGATAAATTCACGTAAGCCTTCTTCGTTAATACCTTTACCACGAGTTAGCTCTTTTAGCTGTTCGTAGGGGTTTTCTAGGCCATAACGACGCATCACGGTTTGCACGGGCTCAGCCAACACTTCCCAGCAGTTATCAATATCGTGATCAATCGCTGCAGAGTTAATTTCCAACTTACCCAAGCCACGCAAACACGCATCGTACGCCACCACACTATAACCAAAGCCCACACCCAAGTTACGCAATACGGTGGAGTCGGTTAGGTCACGCTGCCAACGGGACACGGGTAATTTTTCAGACAAATGGCCTAAGACGGCATTCGCCAAACCGATATTACCCTCGGAGTTTTCAAAATCAATAGGGTTAACTTTGTGTGGCATGGTAGAGGATCCGATCTCACCCTCTTTTAGGCGCTGTTTGAAATAACCTAATGCAATGTAGCCCCAGATGTCGCGGTTAAAGTCCAATAGGATCGTATTCGCGCGTGCTACGGCATCAAACAGTTCTGCCATCCAGTCGTGGGGTTCAATTTGAATGGTGTGCTCGTTCTGTACTAAACCCAAACCATTCAGCACATTTTTGCTAAAAGCGGGCCAGTCGATTTCGGGGTAAGCGCTAAGGTGAGCATTGTAGTTACCAGTAGCACCGTTTAATTTAGCCAAAGGCTGTACGGCAGCCACGGCATCAATCGCGCGTTGCAAACGAGCGGCCACGTTCGCAAACTCTTTACCCATTGTGCTGGGGCTAGCAGGCTGACCATGCGTACGTGACAACAAAGGCTGCTCTGCGTATTCATGGGCTTTGGCTTTAATCTCATCACACAACTGTTGTAGTTGGGGCAAGATCACCTGCTCACGCGCACGGATCAGCATCAACGCGTGTGAAGTGTTGTTGATGTCTTCGGAGGTACATGCAAAGTGAATGAACTCGGCCGCTGTTTTGAGCTCTGCATCATCTTGAACTTGCTCTTTTAGCCAGTACTCTACCGCTTTCACATCGTGGTTCGTCACTCGCTCGATGTCCTTAATGCGTTGTGCATCGGCTTCGGTGAAATTGGCCACCAAAGCCTGTAATCGATCTTGAGCAGCTTGTGAAAACGCAGGTAGCTCAGGAAGATTCGCTTTAGACAAAGCAATTAACCAAGCGACCTCAACCTCGACACGATGTGCCATAAAGCCGGCTTCAGAGAGTAAACCGCGCAAGGCATTGCCACGACTGGCATAACGCCCATCTAAAGGGGACAGCGCGTTTAAAGGGGTAAGTTGATCTGCTATTTGCATGATAAGAAAGATAAAAAGTAAGCAAAACCCTATTCTACCATTGAGCCTTAGTGAAATCGTGTCACAGTTACAGAAGCTGCGCCGCTTTAAGTGGATCTTTCTCTTTAATGCTAACCCCTTGCTCAATCGCATTTTTTATGACCATAGAAAAAAATAAAAATCCAGTCACCTTGGTACATTTAGTAAAGTTATGACATATAAACCACAAAACAGCGTTAAAGTGTGTGCTCATTCCTAAATACTGCGTTTACGCACAGCTTTGGCTTAGGTTCTTGCTATACTTTTTAAGCTTGCAACTCATTTTGTCTATCTATGAAACTTCTAGGTTCACTCACCAGTCCATACGTGCGCAAGGTTCGCGTCGTGATGGCAGAAAAAAAACTCGACTACGAACTTCTTCTTGAAGACGTGTGGGCCGATGATACGATCATTCAACAACACAACCCACTCGGTAAAATTCCATGTCTTATCATGGATGATTACGGCAGTCTTTTTGACTCACGCGTCATAGTCGAATATTTAGATACGCTGTCGCCGGTAGGTCGCCTACTGCCCCAGTCAGGGCGTGAGCGCGCCTTAATCAAACTCTGGGAAGCCGTTGCAGATGGAATCATGGATGCCGCAGTTGCTATCAACATAGAGCGCAACAAACGCCCTGCCGAACAGCAGAGCCAAGACTGGATAGCGCGTCAACAAGGTAAAATCGACGCCGCACTCCAGTACATGGAATCCGAGCTACCCGTCGATACGCCGTATTGCACTGGCATTAATATCAGCCTTGCTGATTTGGCCGTGGGCTGTGCCTTAGGCTATTTGGACTTGCGTCTGCCCGCCATCAATTGGCGTGAAGACTATGAAAAGCTGGCCTTATTGATGGAAAGACTGGAATCCAGACCCTCATTTCAAGGGACTCAACCTCCCTCTGCCTAGCTATTCAAAACACCTTGGTTGCACTCAAACAAAAAGCCACGTTTAAACGTGGCTTTTTATGTAATACGGAAAAAGTTTAGGCTCCCATGTGAACTCGAATGGTTTCGATCAACATTTGGACTGCCAGAATTAATAGCATAGAAGCAAAAATACGCTTTAAAACCTTAACAGGCAAACGGTGCGCAAGTTTAGCTCCCCAAGGGGCAGTCAACATACTCATTGCTGTCAAAATAATGAGTGCCGGCCAATACACATAGCCTAGCATTCCATTCTCTACGCTGGTGTACTCTGCCCCAGACCACACATAGCCTATACCATTACCGACGGCAATAAAAAACCCTAAGGCAGCAGAGGTGGCAATGGCTTTGGGCATAGCAATGTGAGCTCTAACCATAAAGGGCACCGATAAAAACCCACCGCCGGCACCTAACAAGCCCGATACAAAACCGACTACCCCACCAAAACCAGTAATCGCCCAAGGCTTAGGTAGCTTGCCACCTACAGGCGGAGGCGTATTTCTGAACATTTTGGCTGCGGAATACACCACAAACAACGCAAAGATCACTGCTAACACTAAGCCGTTGACGTGAGCAAAAACAGCACCACCTGACAGCAACCCGCCTATCAGTAGTCCTGGAACCATCAATTTCACTATATCCCAGCGAATCGCCCCGTGTGCATGATGGGCACGCATACTGGAGAGCGAGGTGAAAATAATAGTGGCCATTGCCGTCGCAATTGCCGCATGAACGGCAATCAAAGACGGCACACCCAGCATGGGCAGTAAAAAGTTTAAAAACGGCACCAAAATCATGCCGCCCCCAATGCCTAATAGCCCTGCAGCAAAGCCCACAAATGCACCGAGCGCAGCAAAACTAACGATAAAAGTCGGATCCATTACAACTCAATACCCATTCAATTATTGAATGATGCCGCCACCTAAGCACACGTCACCATCGTAAAGCACCACCGATTGACCTGGTGTTACCGCCCACTGAGCCTGATCAAAATGCAATTGCAGCTCATTGTCCGTGGCTTTGAGCACCTGACAGCTTGCATCACTTTGTCTATAACGGGTTTTGGCTGTGTAATGAGTCCCTGTGGGAGCGTGCCCCGCAGTCCAGCTGATGTTTTCCGCGCTTAGCTTGTGATTCAACAACCAAGGATGATCGTGCCCTTGAACCACATACAACACGTTGTTTTTTAAGTCTTTACGTGCTGCATACCAAGCATCGGCCGTCCCATCATCACGCTGTTTACCCTTGATCCCACCTATACCTAAGCCTTTGCGTTGGCCATAGGTATAAAAAGCCAAGCCCATGTGCTCACCCACCACCTGTCCTTCGGGGGTTTTAATAGGACCCGGCTTAGTTGGCAGATAACGATTTAAAAACTCACGAAATGGACGTTCACCAATAAAACAAATGCCCGTGGAGTCTTTTTTCTTGGCATTAGGCAACTGCAGTTGTTCTGCAATTTTACGCACCTCTGTTTTTTCAATTTCCCCTAAAGGAAATAAGGTACGTGAAAGCTGGGCTTGGTTTAAGCGATGTAGAAAATAACTTTGATCTTTGGACTGATCCACGCCTTTGAGTAATTGATATTGCAGGCCTTCAGGTGTCTCTACCGAGCGAACCCGCGCATAGTGCCCTGTGGCAATACGCTCTGCGCCTAGACTCATGGCATGATCTAAGAAGGCCTTGAATTTGATCTCGGCATTACATAACACGTCCGGATTGGGCGTACGTCCTGCTGTGTACTCGCGTAAAAACTCAGCAAAAACACGGTCTTTGTATTCGGCTGCAAAATTCACCGCCTCAATTTCAATGCCCAACAAATCGGCCACACTGGCGGCGTCTAACCAGTCTTGGCGACTAGAACAATATTCGCTATCGTCATCGTCTTCCCAGTTTTTCATGAAAAGGCCAATGACCTCGTACCCTTGCTGCTTTAAAAGCCATGCCGATACCGAGGAGTCCACCCCACCAGAAAGACCAATAACCACGCGCCCTTTAGAGGCTGTAGATGATGTCATAATAAAAACACTAAAAATTGGTTTAAGAGCTAAACCCACACATAGAAATAAACCCTATTGTACTCTTTGCTTATCCTCGCGCGAGCAGATATCCCTTTGGGCCATAGGTAGAAAAAAATAGGGCTGAAGCCTCTAAGCCACAGCCCTATTTACCGTCATCATCAGCAATTAGCCGTTTTTGACTTGGCGACGACGGCGAACAGCCTCTGCCAGACGATGCAATACGGCTTCGGACTCATCCCAACCAATACAACCGTCAGTGATACTTTGACCGTACGTTAAGGGCTGGCCCTCTACCATGTCTTGGCGCCCTGCTACTAAATGGCTTTCCACCATCACACCAAACACACGCTCATCACCGTTTTCGACCTGCTGGCAAATCTCATCGATCACAATAGGCTGACGTCGGTAATCTTTATTACTGTTCGCATGGCTCGCATCAATCATGATGCGAGGGCGCAAGCCTGAGGCTTCCAGTTCTTTGCTGGTTTGCTCCACACTGGCCGCATCATGATTAGGCGCCTTACCGCCACGCAGAATAATATGGCAGTCCTCGTTCCCTTTGGTTGACACAATGGCAGAGTGTCCCCCTTTGGTTACAGACAGAAAATGGTGAGGCTGTGAGGCCGCTTTGATAGCGTCAATCGCGATACGTGTGCTGCCACCCGTACCATTTTTAAAGCCTACCGGGCAAGACAAACCAGAAGCCAACTCTCTGTGGACTTGGCTTTCTGTGGTGCGCGCGCCAATAGCACCCCAGGAAACCAAATCAGCAATGTATTGCGGTGTGATCATGTCCAAATATTCACACCCCGCCGGCATGCCTAGCTCATTCACCTCTAACAAAAGCTGACGTGCGGTACGCAAGCCCTGGTTAATGTTGAAGCTACCATCCAAATTCGGGTCATTAATTAACCCTTTCCAACCAACGGTGGTGCGCGGTTTTTCAAAATACACCCGCATCACAATTTCTAACTCATTCTTGAGCGACTCGCGTAATGGAAGTAGACGACGCGCATAATCCATCGCAGCCTGCGTGTCATGAATAGAGCAAGGTCCAATGACCACTACTAAGCGATCATCCTTACCATGCAAAACTTGGTGAATCGCATGACGTGCATCGTGCACGGTGGAGGAAACCTTTACTGAACAAGGAAACTCGCGCATCAGATGTGCTGGAGGACTTAACTCTTTAATTTCCCGGATACGTAAATCATCAGTATTGTGCGACACGATCTAACTCCATTTTGGTTGTGCCAGTTTTGTAGCGGCACAAAAAAAGCCGCCTTTAGCGCTGGCGGCTTTAGTTGGGAATCTTTTCTACTAGGTGTTTAGTGTACAAGGCATCCCTTCCTGCGCCAGCGGCATAGGAAAAGCATAAAAATAAAAGAAAAAGTAGTTTTTTGCGTTGTACATGATATTAATCCTAGCACAAAAGATCAGAAAAACACAGTTAAAACCATTTATACAACGTTAACTCTTACAACTCAGCGTACATATAGCATTACCCCATAATCAATAGCAACCATAATGATTTGAACTGAAATGATTTTATGATGTATCATTTGGATAGATATGATTAGATTTACTAATCGTCCGTTCTCTTGAACAATGACAAAAAGGATAAACGATGAGTTTCTTTCGCAAATTACCAGTGCTATCTATCGCTCTTGCTACATTGAGTGCTCCGGCTCTTGCCGCGGATCTCAGTGAGCTACAAAAAAAAGGAACGATACGAATTGCGGTAGCAAATGAAATTCCATACGGTTACACCGATTTAGAAGGTAATGCTAAAGGTGCAGGCCCAGAGGTCATCCAGCATCTAATGAAAAATCTCGGTATTGAAAAAATCGAATGGCAAACCACTAACTTTGGCTCCCTAATTCCAGGTCTACGTGCTGATCGCTTTGACGTAGTCGCCGCTGAAATGGCTATTTTGCCCCAGCGTTGTGATCAGGTTTTATTCTCTGAGCCAAACAGCTCTTACGGTGAAGGTCTCTTGGTCGCCAAAGGCAACCCAAAAAACCTACAAAGCTACGAAGACTTTAAGAGCGGCAACCACAAGGTCGCCATCATGGCCGGCGCTGACCAATTAGAAATGATGCAAGAGCTTGGTGTGGATGAGTCCTTACTCGTCACTATCTCCGCCAACGCGGATGCCATATCCACCGTGGCCACAGGCCGTGCTGATGCGTATGCTGCAACCGGCTTAACCGCAGCAGAACTCGCCAAGCAAAGCGATAAAGTAGAACTCGCC
>DUNB01000066.1 GCA_012839585.1 Alcaligenaceae bacterium
AGTTCACTGCCTACCAGTGGCGGTAGGGCAATAGGGCATTGCTGATTAATCTGATCGACAATAGCAGCTTGTATGGCCTCTTTGCTGTGACCGTGCAAACGATTGGAATAGCTGATGGTGACAGCAATAATGTGGCCTAGCTCACTGCCCGGCATGGCCGCATGGTTAAACACCCACTGACCCGCAGCTAAACCCTGTAGGTCCTCCTCTAGCATCAGCATGGGATGCAGATTTTGCCAAGGGGATTCGGGTTGTAAATACAAAGTAGCAATGGGGCTGAAATCAAACTCGGAAAGTGAACCAACAAAAGCCTGGTTTTGTTTGTCGGAGTCCAGACTTTGTAGTATTCGTGCCGCAGATGTCACATTGGTCGCCACAATTACCCCATCAAATGGCTCATCATGAATATGGTAATGCCCGTCTTTTTTAACCAGTTGACGCACGGTTTGTCCTAAACGCAGGTCTGCTTGTGCCAAGGCGGCTTGTGCCCATAAGTCACTCATATTGCGCAAAGGGATCAACATCTGGGTGTCGCGCCGTTTACCCCCCAAACTGTCACGCAGCACGTTTGCAAACAATTGCGCACACGCCTTTTCTATTGGGGTATTTAAGGCGGCAATACACAGCGGGTGCCAAAGTTTTTGAATCAGCACCTCTGGTTGCTGGGTGTGTTGCAGCAATTCAAGCACACTCATGCCGGGTGGGGTACGCCAATTTTGCTTGATTAAATAGCGTTGTAACTGGACTAGTCGAAGACGGTCGGCAATACGCACCCCCTTCGCGCTAAAGAGCGGGCCCAGTAAATGAAAGGGGGCCGGCAAGGGGGCGGTTTTAAACTGAAAGCTGCCGTCTGCGCTCAGGATATTGAGATCAAAGCGGTAAAAAGAGGCCTCCACATCTATCTGTAGGGCCTGCATCAGCGCTAAGGTGGACGAGTAAGCGCCTAATAAAATATGTTGACCATTATCCACGAGCTGTTGCAGCGGCGTAGAGCGGTGTTTTCTGGCGCGGCCACCAATGGTGTGAGAGGCCTCAAACACGGTGGCGTGGTGACCGTCTTGCTGTAGCTGCCAGGCCGCCGCTGCACCGGCCCAACCGGCACCAATGACGGCAATTCTCATCGACTTAAACGTTTCAGTAAGCCTTTGCCCCCGCTGACCCAGGTTTTCCATGCCAACCAAAATTTGCGTATAGGGGTAAGGGAAATGCGTTTATCTAGAACCTCCCAGTGGTCACGAGCAATTTCCTCTAAGAGCGCGTAGTAAATTGCCGCCATGAGTAAACCGGGACGTTGGGCGCGACGATCTTGTTCAGGTAGTGCCAAAGCGGCGTCTTTGTACAGACCATAGGCGCGCTCTGTTTGAAAGCGCATCAGCGCTTCAAAACGGTCGCTGTGCTGAGCATCTAGGATTTCATTGGGGTGTACCTTAAATGTCTCTAGCTCATCCATGGGCAAATAAATGCGGCCACGACGCGCATCGTCACCCACATCACGAATGATATTCGTGAGCTGAAAGGCGAGCCCAAGTTTGGTGGCATAGTCGCTGGTTTGGTCGGTGGTTTGACCAAAGATTTTGGCCGACAAAATACCCACTACGCTGGCCACATGCCAACAGTATTTTTTTAGATCGTCCCAGGTTTGATAACGCACCTCTTCGAGGTCCATCTCCATGCCATCAATCACTGCCAGCAACTCATTCATTTTTAAATCATAGCTATGAATATGCGGGGCTAAGGCCAACATCACTGGATGGGTGGCTTCTTTGGGGTTGGTGTAAAGCGCATTGACCTGCTCTCGCCACCAGACGAGTTTCATACGGGCTACGGAGGATTCGAGGGTTTCGTCTACGATGTCATCGACCTCGCGACAAAAAGCATATAAAGCGGTGATGGCTTTGCGACGCTCAGGCGGCAAAAACAAAAACGCATAATAAAAGCTGGAGCCGCTTTGGGCTGCCTTGTTCTGGCAGTATTCGTCTGGACTCATGGTTCTCTATAATTAAAATCGCGTGGTCAAAAGGCGGCTGCACAAAAGCAACCAATCGGTTTTGCCTAGCTTGGGTCTAGCATTAAATACGTCGTATCGCACCTGGTCTATACGCTCTAATATGCGTAAACCACCTAGCACAATTAACCGTAGCTCTAAGCCAATCCGCCCCGGTAATCGTTTGGCCAGGGGCATGCCCTGTTGTAGTAAGCCTCGGGCGTAGCTGACTTGTTTTTGCATCAGCTGTTGCCATTGTACGTCTTGCGCGGGGTCGGTGTGCGTACCAGCGCAGCGCGCTCCAATATAGCTTGGCTCCAAACCAAAGGCTTCTAGCTCATCCAACGCGACATAAACGCGATCTTTTTTCCAGTCTATGGCCACATCTTGCCAAAAATTGGTGAGCTGAAGACCGGTGCAAATGGCATCGGACATCATCAAACTATCAGGGCGTAGCTCATTGTACAGATGTAACAAAAGACGACCAACGGGGTCGGCAGAATGTTTGCAGTAGTCGTGGAGCGCAGCGTAGCTCTGATAGCGCTTTACCGTAATGTCCTGTTCAAAGGCAGTAAGCAGATCGGTAAACAAAGAAATAGGCAATTCATACTGCGCTATCACAGGAGCCAGGGGGGTGAAAATGGCCGCGCGCGGGTCATCCGCCTTTAGTTGTAAATGACCGTTTTGTATTTGCGCTAAGGCTTCTCGGTAACCCTGTAATTGCTCAAGACGCCAAACATCACTGAACTCACCCTCATCGGCAATATCATCGGCGCTTCTAGAGAACCAGTAAATATGCTTGATAGGATCGCGCAGATGCTTAGGTAATAACACCGAGGCAACAGGAAAATTTTCGTAATGATCAACTGACATGGCAGCAAGTATAAATCACCATTGCGTTAAGATCTTGTTATGCGCTTAAATGGACGCATTATATTTATGTGTTTTTTTACTCCTTAGGTTGTTGTAGTATGCCCCGTCCGATTGCTGTACATATCTCCACCTCTGCTTTGCGCCATAATTTGTCAAAGGTCCGGTCTACGCTGCAACAGCAGGTAGCACCTTTGCAGCGTGACACTCCTAAAATCTGGGCGGTGATCAAAGCCAATGCCTATGGACATGGTATTGCCGCTGCCGTACAGGGATTTGAACAGGCCGATGGTCTGGCGATGTTAGACTTTGCTGAGGCAGTGCAGTGCAGAGAGCTCGGCTGGCAAAAACCCATTATGTTGTTAGAGGGTTTTTTTAGTGCGCAGGACTTACTGCTTATAGATCAATATCGGCTCACCACTGTGATCCACAGCCAGCACCAAATCCAAGATTTACAAAAAATGGCAGTTCAACTACAACATCCGGTGGATGTGATGCTTAAACTGAATACGGGGATGAACCGTTTGGGTTTTGGCACAGAACAATTTGCTTTGGCCTTTGCACAGCTACAACAGCTACAACAAGAGGGCGTTGTGGGCGAGCTGGGTAAAATGACCCACTTTGCTCGAGCCGATGATGACCCCAGTATTACGTATCAGCAACTACAATGTTTTAATCAATATACCGAGGGGCTGCCAGGGGTAGTCAGTGTCTGTAACTCGGCCGGTACCTTAACGGCCAGCCTCCAACAACACCTGTCTAAGCATCATGAACAGTGGGTACGGCCGGGTGTGTGTTTATATGGATCGTCGCCGTTTGCTGGCGTGCCGGCGCAGGAGTTAGGCTTGCAGCCGGCCCAAACGCTGACGGCTCAAATTATTAGTGTGCGTGATATATCTGCTCATCAAGGGGTAGGGTACGGACATAGCTTTATCAGTCCTACACCAATGCGTTTAGGGGTGGTGGCTTGTGGGTATGCGGATGGTTATCCGCGTCACGCCCCCAGCGGCACACCAGTGGTCGTAAATGGACAGCGCACTACATTAGTCGGTAGGGTGTCGATGGATATGCTCATGGTCGACATCACACATCTTCCAGAGGCGCAGGTTGGCTCTAAGGTTGTACTTTGGGGCCAAAACGGACCGACGGTAGATGAGGTAGCACAAGCCGCTGGCACCATTGGCTATGAGTTGCTTTGTGCGGTCGCAGCCCGCGTACCGCGTATTGTGCTTGAATCATAAGGTAAAAAAAATGAAAAATAAATGTGTATTAGTCACTGGCGCCACCAAAGGCATCGGTTGGGCCGTTAGTCAGCATCTGGCGGACTTAGGCGCGCATGTAGTCGGTTTGGCTCGTAACACGCAGGACATTGATTTTCCTGGGTACCTGTATGCGTGTGATTTTGCGAATGCAGGTGAAAGCGAAGAGGTGTTACGTATGCTGCGGGAAAAATACCCTGTGGATGCGATCGTCAATAATGTAGGTGTGGTGATGCCTCAATCGATTGGCGAGGTAGACCTTGAGTCGTTATACCAAGTGTTCGATTTAAACGTGCGCTCTGCGGTTCAAGTTGTTCAAACCTTCCTTCCTTCTATGAAAGCCCGCCAAGAAGGGCGCATTATTAACATCACTAGCCGTGCTGCGCATGGGGCGTATGACCGCACCAGTTATTCAGCAGCCAAAAGTGCCCTGTTGGGATGCACCAAAACGTGGGCATTGGAATTAGCGCCTTACGGCATCACCGTGAATGCGATTTCTCCAGGGCCTACCGAAACCGCGTTGTTGCGTCAAAACTGCCCCGAGGGCTCGGAGGTCGAGCAAAAAGTCCTAAGCAGTATTCCACTAGGACGCTTTGCCCAAGCCGATGAAATTGCCGCAGCGGTCGTATTCTTTTTAAGCGATGCGGCGGCCTATATTACAGGACAAGAATTACTGATCGATGGCGGCAGCAGCCTCATCGGTCGTTAAGCGATTATGGCCACAAAAAAAACCACCAAAAAAGCAAAAACTGCCTTTGTGTGTACCGAGTGCGGCGCAGATAGCCCTCGTTGGGAGGGGCGCTGCCCGCAATGTCAGGAATGGAATACGCTCCAAGAAATCGTACTGGAACCGGCGACCAGCTCCGCGGCCGTGAATCGCTACGAATCTTTGGCAGGTGCTAGCCCAGTACAAAGCCTGTCTGATATTCAAGCCCGTGAAATCCCCAGACAACCTACGGGCCTATCTGAGTTGGATCGTGCCCTCGGCGGTGGCTTGGTCGATGGGGGCGTGATTCTGATTGGTGGTGATCCCGGAGTCGGTAAATCCACCTTGCTTTTGCAGGCAATGTCGGCCTTGGCCAGCGTGGTACCTGTGCTGTATGTCACCGGGGAAGAGTCCGCAGAACAAGTGGCTCTACGCGCTCGACGTTTAGAGCTCCCCACCGATGGGGTGGATCTATTAGCTGAAATTCAACTGGAACACATTACCCAGACCCTATTGGAACGCAAACCCAAGGTCGCGGTGATTGATTCCATTCAAACCTTGTACTCATCACAGCTGACAGCTGCGCCAGGCTCTGTGTCTCAAGTCAGAGAGTGCGCGGCACAACTAACACGATTAGCCAAACAACACGGCATTGCCATGGTATTGATTGGTCACGCCACCAAAGACGGCTCCTTAGCCGGTCCCCGAGTGCTAGAACATATTGTGGATACGGTGTTGTACTTCGAGGGGGACAGTCAGTCGTCTTATCGTTTGGTGCGTGCGTTTAAAAACCGTTTTGGTGCGGTCAATGAGCTAGGTGTGTTTGCGATGACAGATAAAGGTTTACGCGGGGTGACGAATCCTTCGGCGTTGTTCTTGTCCCGTCATCAGCAACAGGTGGCTGGTTCTTGTGTGATGGCCACCCAAGAGGGCACACGCCCTTTGTTGGTGGAAATCCAAGCCCTGGTCGACACCGCCCATGTACCAAATCCGCGTCGTCTTTCGGTAGGTCTAGAGGGCGCGCGTCTATCGATGTTGCTCGCGGTGATGAATCGCCATGCAGGTATTGTGACCCATGATCAAGATGTGTTTGTGAACGCAGTGGGTGGCGTACGTATTACCGAGCCTGCGGCTGACTTGGCTGTATTATTGGCGATAATGTCTTCACTGAATAATCGTCCCTTACCCAAAGGGCTGATTGTGTTTGGTGAGGTGGGCTTAGCCGGCGAAATCCGTCCCGCCCCCAGGGGACAAGAGCGGTTGCGTGAGGCAGCAAAGCTAGGCTTTTCTATTGCGTTAATTCCACAGGCTAATGCGCCCAAACACCCCATAGAGGGGCTAGAGATCTGGGCTGTGGATCGTATCGAAGACGCTGTAGCTCGGCTACAAGCTTAAGTTTTTGCGCTAATCCTGTTAGGCTTAAACCATGTCAAACAAATCTGTGCGTACGGTGGATGCCGATGGTATTCGCTACAATCCTCGTTTTACGACTACCCCCTCCTTGTCGCTTTTTGATCCGACTAACGAGCAGCTCAATGCGCAGCCCGTGACACAAGGCGGGCGCAATGCGGCTTGGTTTATTCGCCATGGCGAACACGAGGCGGTATTACGTCACTATAAACGGGGTGGCTTGATCGCCAAATTGGTGCGTCAGTACTATGTATGGATGGGGGCGGAGCGCACTCGTTCTTGGGCTGAGTACGCTGTTTTGTTGCACCTGTACAACAAAGGGGTGCGGGTGCCGTTACCCTTGGCCGCTATGTGGCAGCGCCACTTTTTGGGCTATAAGGCCGCCATTATTGTAGCTCGGCTGCCTTCGGCGCTGCCTATCGCCCATCAGTTAGATAAAAGCAGTCCCCAAGCCGTTGCGCTTGCCATAAAACAAATGCATGATGCCGGTGTATGGCATGCTGATTTAAATGTATTTAATGTCTTAATCGATGCCCAGCAACACATCTATTTAATTGATTTTGATAAAGCCAAAATCGTAGATGTTGTGGATAGTAAACAGCGACAAAATAACTTGTTGCGTCTACGGCGCTCCTTGATTAAAGTGCGGGGCAATGAAGGGTTACTTTGGTACGAACAAGTGGCCCAAGCGTATCAACAGCTCACAGCACAGATCTAGTCCTTTTTTGGATGCGTCTTGTATATAGCGGAGCTCGCTCCGACGCATACTCGCCTTTTGGTTTTCCATGTTTTTCATTTAAAGGGGTTCAATACGATGAACT
>DUNB01000067.1 GCA_012839585.1 Alcaligenaceae bacterium
GAAAGCTTAGGCCATTTACCCCCGTCGGTGTACCGACAACAACTGGAAAACTCTAGTTTAGAACTGTGTCAGTAAAGGGGAAGTGGACAAACCCATTGGTCGCTGCAGTGTGCAAGACATCAGTGAACAGGTTCGCTTAGAGCAACGTATGCAGAATTTGGCGCTAACAGACCCGCTAACCGGCTTGGCTAATCGCCGTCATTTCGATGAGCGCTCAGAGGTCGAGTTGGATCAGGCGATGCGTACGGGCAGTCCGTTAACTGCCTTGGCTTTGGATATTGATTTATTCAAAAAGGTAAACGATACCTATGGTCACGCTGCGGGGGATGAGGTACTGAAAGCATTGGCTCAGAAAGTGCAGTCCATGCTGCGCGGAACTGATATTTTTGCTCGGATGGGTGGAGAGGAGTTCGTGATCCTTTTGCCAGAAACTACGATAGCGCAGGCGGCGAGCAAGGCAGAAAGCTTACGCAAGGCCTTAGCTGAATTAGTGGTTTCGTTACCGAATGGTGAGCAGATCCAATTCACCGTGTCTCTTGGGGTGGCAGGACTGTCAGAAAACATGAAAGACTTGAAGCCGTTATTAGAGGCGGCAGATGAGGCCTTATACGATGCCAAACACTCTGGGCGTAATTGTGTAAGGGTGGCAAAGGCAAAGAGTGACACTTGATCTGATGGTGGCTAGAGGTCCACTGCCAGAAACAAAACGATTTGGCTAAAGGCCCTTTGGTTGTTAGGGCTCTTTAATGGGTTAGGCGATCCCACAGTAAAAAACCCCAGGTTTAGATGAATTCTAAACCTGGGGTTTTTGTGAGCTTGTTTTAGGAGCTCGTCTTAGGGGTTGATAAATAAACCCCTAAACGAATAGCTCAATGACTTAATCGATAGAGAACCCTAAGTATTCTGGCAGCCATAAGGCGATGCCGGGAAATACTATCACCAAGAGCAGGGCGCTGAACATGGTCACCATAAACAGCATGGACCAAGCAAAGGTGTGCTCTAGTCGAATATTAGCGACCTTGGTGGTGACCATTAGATTCACCGCAACCGGAGGTGTGAACTGACCAATAGCGATGTTCATGGCCAATAAAATACCAAACCAGATCGGATTCCACTCAAAGTGATTAATCAATGGTACTAAGATGGGAGTCAGAATCAAATAGATGGAAATGGCATCTAAGAGCATCCCAGCCAATAGCACCAGCAACATCACCAATAACAACAGCGTCCATGAGTTATCCGAAATGGATAGGATCACATCGGCCAAGCGGGTAAAGGTGCCTAAGGTCGTACCTGCCCAAGCAAAAATACCGGCCAACGCAATGATCAGTAAAACAATGCCGGAAATTTTAGCGGCTTCGTCGAACATGTCTAACAAGGAACGCCACGTCAGCTGTTTATAAATAAAGGCACCTAAGATCAACCCGTAAGTGACGGCCACTACTGCGGCTTCGGTAGGGGTAAACAGCCCTGAGCGTAATCCGCCCAAAATAATGACGGGGGCGAACAAGGCGGGTAAGGCCTTAATAAAGCTGTCTTTGATGGCAGGGCGCACCTCGGTTTGTTGAGATTCCCAACCATTGCGTTTAGCGAGAAAATACGCAGGAACCAATAATGACATACCCGCTAAAATCCCGGGGAATAAGCCAGCCGCAAAGAGAGCGCGTAGATCCAGGCCCGGCATCATGACCGAATACAGAATCAGAGCAATGGACGGTGGGATTAGAATAGCCGTAGAAGAGGCCGCCGCAATTAGGGAGGCCGAGAACGGACGAGGGTATCCTGCTTTGGTCATACTGGGTAGCATCACCATCGCCACAGCCGCAGCATCAGCCGGGCCAGAACCGCTCATGCCGCCCATAATCAAACAGACCAGTACGGCAACTAGGGCTAAGCCGCCATGGCGCTGTCCAATCAGCGATTGGGCAAAAGTGACTAAACTGGCAGCCACCCCAGCACGCTCAAAAATCAACCCGGTCAAAATAAACAAGGGGATAGCAATTAGGGGGTATTTGGCAATACTGTTATAGGTGTTGGTGCCCAAGGTGGCTAACATATCGATGGGCAGGCCCATCACAATGCCCATCGCCCCACCTAAGCCCAACGCAAAGGCGACGGGCATGCCGACTAACAAACACAGGCCAAAGACCGCTAACATCCATAAATCGGGGCTCATGCTTGCTCCTCATCGCCATGGCGCAAACGGTCAATTAAACTTTGGGTACTGCGAAAAATAATAGCGATGGATAAAGCAGGCAACCAAATCAAATAAATCCAAGTGGGATACCCCAGGCCGGGGGATAAGGATTCCCACATGTATTCTTCGTAGGTGAGTTTGCCGCCATACCAGGCGACTAAGCCTAAAACCACCACACCACCTAACCATTGCAAGAGATAAACAATACGACGTCCGGTGACGCCAAAGAATTGCTCTAAGAGGGTGATACGGATGTGCTGATTAGTACGGGCTGCTACGGCACCGCCAGCAAACGCCAGAATGACCATTAAAAAAACCGAAAATTCTTCGGTAAAAGCAAACGAGGCATTGGTGGTATAACGCACCAATACATTGGCCAAACTGATAATACAAATGGCAGCTAAAGCAATAATGCCCAGCCACGACTCAATGTGGGTTTTAGGTTTAGACATAAGTAAATCAACAAGAAGAACAAGGGCGCAGATGAACTGCGCCCCTTGGCTAGCTAAGATTAACGTTCTGCAATCGCTTTTTGAGCTGCTTCAACGAGATCCTTGCCAATACGGGGAGTCCATTTTTCGTAAACACTTTGCGTTGCGTCCACGAAGGCTTTATGTTGTTCGGGTGTAAGTTCGGTAATTTCTACACCACGGCTACGGATGGTTTCTAGCGTGTCTTTTAGTTCAGCACGGGCTTTTTCAATTTCCCATTTGCCAGCATCCACAGCAGCTTCTTTTAGAAGCGTTTGGTCTTCAGGGGATAAGGTGGTCCAAACACGTTGGCTCACACCAAAAATCAGAGGGTCATTCATGTAGTGCCAAAGTGTTAGGTGTGTTTGGTTGGCACGATCAGCACGGGCTACGTCAAAGACGGCTAAGGGGTTTTCCTGACCATCGACAGCACCGGTTGTTAGCGCGGGTAGCGCATCTGTCCAGCTCATTTGCGTGGGGTTGGCACCTAAAGCATTAAAGGTATCCAAGAATAATGGGGAACCGACTACGCGGATTTTTAAGCCCTTGAGGTCTTCGGGTTTAGAAAGAGCACCACGAGAGTTAGAGATTTCACGGAAACCGTTTTCACCCCAAGCTAATGGCATTACACCACGTTTTTCAATCGCATCAAATACCATTTTACCTGCTTCGCCCTGAGTAATGGCGTCAACTGCAGCATTATCAGGCATTAAGAAAGGCAAGGAAAAGAGGTTGGCCTCAGGGACCTGGGTGGACCAGTTAATGGTAGAGCCGACGGCCATGTCGATCAAGCCACTGCGCATGGCGGAGAATTCACGCGTTTGGTCGCCAGAGACCAATTGAGCACTCGGGTAGATTTTTAAGGTAATACGACCTTCGGAACGCTCCTTGACTAGCTCAGCCCATTTTTCAGCGGCCTGTCCCCATGGGAAGGCATCGGAAAGAACAGTAGAAACAGAGTATTCGCGTGTTTCTTGGGCTAGAACGGCGGTGCTGCTTAAGGCAAAACAGGCGGCACTAAGCGCTAACCATTTTTTGATTTTCATAATTTATTCCCTATTTATGTGAGAGTCTAATGTAAAAATAAGATAGTAGCAGAGATGCCATTTAATGCATAAAAGCTCAGCTACATATTGTAATATGTACTTATTGGATGAGAAAAAAGCAGCCTCAATCAAATAGGATCGAGGCTGCTTTTAATCGAGTACGTCTGATTTATAGTCTGCCGATTAGACAAAGGTATAGACCTTGGGTTGTTGACATTCTCCTCGCCTTAAGCGATAAGGCTTTCCGCGCATTTTGGTAAATGGATGGCGTTATCGCATTACCATTGTCCATAAAACACACCAGCCTTTTTGTAGGCATCCGTACCGCGTTCAATGGCCGCAGTGCTAACGGTAGTACGGCGTTTAAGACGACTGAACCACTCCAATAGTTCTTGGCGCAACACATCGCGTACAGCTTGATGGCTCAGGCTACGACCTAGATCTTGCATCTGATTCGGATCTGCCTCTAGGTCATAAAGTTGTTCTGGCTCATCCATCCAGTACACGTAATACCATTTTTCAGTACGTACGGCCCAAGCGCGTGAATTCAGTGGTGTTTTATTCACCAGCAGGCGCGCTTTACGGTAGCTGTAGTCCAGTTCGGAATACACCGTATTACGCCACGTGTTGTCCGATCCCTGGTGCAATAAAGGCAGCAGGTTGCGGCCCTCGATGCGATGATCCGGGATAGGGATATTTAAAGACGCGAGAATCGTCGGCAGCACATCGACCGCCTCCACCATCTCAGAAAGGTTTTTACCACGAGTCGTATTGGCAGCTTCGCGTGGGTCCATAATAATCAGCGGCACCTGTTGTACGGTATCGTAAAACAGCTCTTTTTCACCTAACCAGTGATCACCCAGAAAATCGCCATGATCCGCGGTCAAGATAATCAAGGTGTTATCCATCAGGCCGTGTTGTTCCATATGCTCGAACAAGCGCCCCAGATGATCATCTAACTGGGTGATTAGGCCTTGGTAAGCCGGACGTACTGTGCGTATACATTCGTCCATAGCAAAGCTTTGGCTTTCCTCTTGTTGACGGTAGGCGGCGACCACGGGGTGTGCGTCCTCCTTTTCCTCTTCGCTACGTACCACCGGCAAACACTGATCGGGGGTGTACATGGAATGGTAAGGATCAGGGGCAATATAAGGCCAGTGGGGTTTGACATAGCTCAGGTGCATAACCCAAGGCTCATCCCCTTTTTGCGTCATAAAATCCATGGCCTGATTGGTCATGTAAGCGGTTTCAGAGTGTTCTTCTTTAACCGCTGCTGGGAAACAAGCATTACGCATGTACCAGCCGCTGACTTTTTCCCCTTTGTCGTTTAAGGCCGAGATCACGAAATCGGTCCAAGGGTCTTTGGAGTCATAGCCGTGACGGCGTAAGTAGGCAGGGTAACCACTTTCATCGCCGGGTTCATGATGGCCATCGTAACGGTCTATTTCCTCAAAGCCGCCTTGATAAAGTAACTGACCTAATTCTGAGCCTCCGTCTAAATTCAGGCGCGCCAGTCCTTCGTGGTCAGGCATCACATGAGTTTTGCCTGCTAAGACTAGGTTCAGGTGATGGGGGCGTAAGTATTCGCCCATCGTGATTTCGCCCACGGAGAGGGGCACACGATTCCAAGTGGCACCATGCGTGGACGGATAGCGCCCGGTGTAGAAGCTCATGCGAGAAGGGCCACATACACCGGAATTAACAAAGGCGCGTTCAAACTTAACGCCTCGCTTGGCTAGGGCATCGATATTAGGTGTCTTTATATAAGGATGACCATAACAAGCGAGGTGATCAGCACGTAGCTGATCCGCCATGATAAAAAGCACATTTTTTACTGCGGACATTATTGATCTACCTTGTAGCCAGACGCTTTAATCACAGGAAGCCATTGCTGAGAAAACTGTTCAATGTTTGCGGCAGTTTCTTCGTGGTTGGCTGCAACGGGGGGGAGGTCGCTTTGAATAAAGCGCTCACGCACCTCTGATTGGCTCATAATGTCTTTAACAAGATTGCCCAAATAAGAGACTTTGACGTCACTCATGACGGCAGGAGCAAACAAAGCATTCCAACCCGAGGCCTCTAGCTCTAAACCGGCGGCTTTGAAAGTGGGCGCGTCGAGGCCGGCCTCAGGCTCTGCGCCTGAGGTAGCCAGTATACGCACGCGACCGCCTTTGTGCTGGGCTGTTAGTACATCTAGGGTATCAATGGCCACAGGGATAGTGCCGCCGATTAAGTCCGTCAGTGCTGGGGCAGAGCCGCGATAGCCAATGACCTCGGCTTTAACCTTAGCCTGCTCTGATAGCATCAAGGCAAAAAAGTGGGGCAAGCTGCCAGAAGCGGGCACGGCAATGTTAAAGGACTCGGGATTGGCTTTGGCCCAGTCCAAAAGTTCTTGTACGGTTTTGATGGGACTGTCTGCTGCGACGGCCACCCCAAAATGATAATTCGTCACCGTGGATACCGCTTTAAAGTCGGTACTTGGGTCGTAATTAAGATTAGAGAAAACCTGTGGCGCAACCACCATGACGGCGGGGTTGCCTATCATCAAGGTATCTTTGGATTCAGGTTGTGATTTAACATATTGAGCAGCAACACGACCACCTGCCCCGGTTTTGTTTTCCACAATGACGGAAACATCGAGTTTTTTCTGTAATTGCTCGGCAACAAAGCGAGCTGCCCGATCAGAGGCCCCGCCAGGTTGGTAACCGACGACGATATAAGTGGGGTCACTAAAGCTTGGTGGTGTTTCTGCCGCCTGTGCTGTGCCCAGAAGCAACGGGGCAATTAGTACAGATAAACCGATTTGTTTTGTCCATGTCGTTGTCATTATGCGAGTCCTGTAGAAATGAGAGGGGTGACTCAAGCATAGCAACGGAGTAAATGATTGATCTAATCAATAGTCGGGAATCCAGGGATAACCCCATCAAAAGAAGGGCGGGTGGTACGAGACTCAATATGCCGTGTGTCATTTATATTCAGAGACCAGAACATGAAACCATTCTTTCGCCAACAGCCTATGTTTCAACTCTATAGAGCGTGGTCCAATGCCAACCCTATGTTTCTTCGGCTCGGCGAAGGACGCTTTAACATTACGCGCAGAGAGTGGCGGATTTTGGCAACCTTAGCGATTTTTAATCGATTAAGCTCCAGTGACTTAGCCAAGGCAGCGGAATTAGACCCTGTGCGCACATCGAGAACGGTGACGCGCCTAGTAGAAAAGGGTTGGGTGTCGCGACACAAAAATAAAGAAAATGCGCGATCGGTGTGGGTGCAGATCGAGGCGGAAGGAATACAGCTTTATGAAACCATGATGCCGTTAGTGATCGAAATGAACCAGATGTTAACGGCGGACTTGAGCGAACAAGAACTGCAGGTACTGGAAAAGGCGCTGGATAAAATCACCCAACGAGCTGTGGAGATGAATGCGTCTGAAATGATTCCAGAAAGAGCGCGCAGAGGTGGGCGGGATACCTCGTCTGGAAGCCGTTAAGAGTGACAGTGCACAACGTCTTGTTCCCTACCTAACTAATTCGTGTGCTAGGCCCCAGAGTACAGAGCGTAAAGGCAATTAAAGCGTATAAAAATACGCCGCCGTCGCATCGGCGAGCTGCTGATCGCTGTCTGTGTGTCGACCGCTGATTCCAATTGCCCCAGCTATAGAGCCGTTAGAGCTGATTAGGGGAGACCCACCAGGCAAGGCGGTAAAGCATTGGTCCATGAAGTCACTGCAACTTAGATTTTCATCCTCTAGGCGCTGTTTGAAGGCCATAGTCGAGTCATTCATGCGCACAGCCGTATAGGCCTTGGCTATTGCTATATTAACAGCACGGTTAGGAGCCCGATCCATGCGTTCGAACCAAAGTAGTTCGCCTTGGGCGTCGACAATGGCAAAACAGATTGGACCCAAGCCATCCTCTGAGGCGGTGTTGTGTAACCAATGGGCCAGATTAAGGCAGTCTAGGTGAGTAAGCAGCATAAAAGTTATCAGCAATAATACACAGGACAGCTCAATATATTAAACATAAGGACTCCTTTTACATTCC
>DUNB01000004.1 GCA_012839585.1 Alcaligenaceae bacterium
GCGTTGTAGTCATTAATGGCTTGATGAATTTCTTGCTCGGAGTTCATCACAAAAGGACCATATTGAACGATAGGCTCATTCAGCGGCTTGCCTGCCACGACCAGAAATTTTGCCCCTGTTTGGCTTTGGATTTCTACTTGATCGCCGTCATTTGCCAGAATGGCCAACTGGTTGGGGCTTAAGGTCTGCCCCTTAATCATAGCATTGCCTTCGTAAAGCACCACAAAGGCATTGTGGTCTTGTGGGATGGCCTGCTGGAACAGCCCGTCCGCGTTTAAGGTCACATCGACGATAAGCGGTTCGGTGTTAGGGCGTTCAATAGCGCCAGTGATGCCGTGACTTTGGCCGGCTAATAGACGAATCTCTGCGCCTGTGGATGTGTGGGTGCTGGGGATGTCATCTGGGGTGATGTCCTTGTACCAAGGGTCGTCCATTTTGTGTGCGGCAGGTAGGTTTATCCAGAGCTGAAACCCCGCCATGATGCCATCTTTTTGTTGAGGGATTTCAGAGTGTATAACACCACGAGCGGCGCTCATCCATTGCATGCCTCCGTCCTCTAGCAGGCCTTCATTACCCTGGCTGTCGCGATGCAGCATACGGCCTTTGAGCATGTAGGTAACGGTCTCAAAGCCGCGGTGAGGATGATCCGGAAAGCCAGCAATGTAGTCGTCTGGGTCATCACTACCAAAAGCATCCAGCATCAGGAATGGATCTAAACGACGTTGCAGGTGGTGTGAGAGTAAGCGAGTTAATTTCACGCCAGCCCCATCAGATGTGGCTTGACCTGGAATAAGTTGTTCAATAGTACGGCTCACGTCACTACCCCTTTGATTAAGTGTTGTAGATAGATGTAGTGTACGACTTTAGATCTAGTTTGATTAGGGGGCGTAGAGGCATGGTATTGTTGCTTTTTGGTTAACAGTATTGAGTTTTTTTAGGTGGTTTGATCTTTTTATAGAACAAATCGATCCAATAACACATAACCCCACCACGCCCCGGTTAATAGTAAGCAAAGTAGTACGGCGGCGCTGCCAGTGTCCTTGGCCCGACCC
This sequence comes from Alcaligenaceae bacterium, assembly GCA_012839585.1. Lineage (GTDB taxonomy): Bacteria > Pseudomonadota > Gammaproteobacteria > Burkholderiales > Burkholderiaceae_B > Paenalcaligenes. Next base: position 1,053 of record DUNB01000004.1, read on the forward strand.
AGAAGAGGGTGGTGCTCTACGCTGATGGCATCGGCCAAGGCCTCAATAGCGCTATTAATAAGCTCAACCACTAAAACTAAGAAAATGGTGAAACACAGGAGAAAGATCTCTACGGCATTACGGCCGAGCCAAAAAGCAGAAGGAAATAACACCAAGGCTAAAGCACACTCCTGTCTAAAGGCGGCCTCGTGCTTTAACGCGGCGCGCAACCCTTTTATAGAATAACCGAAAGCATTAAAAACCCGCTTAATGCCGCCGCGACTTTTGTAGGAAGAATGAGTGGGATGGTTCATGGTGAGTGGTTTTTTAAGGCTAAGTAAAAGGGATTCACAGACAAAAAATCACTTGGACTGTTTTGTCTGTGACGGACTGTCTTGTCTATGACGCAAGCTAGTTTAGGGGCCCAATACGAGAGCTCATTAAATGTGGTAGGCTGTGCGCCCCATTTTTGTAAGCCCAGCTAGGCCACAGTGCATGGGCGAGCGCCTCTTCGATTAGAGAGCTGTCTTTGGTGGGGCTGGCGGTGTAGCTCTCAGGGGCTTTGTACAGCCATTGAGTTGGTTCACGCATCGGCTCTAACACAGTGAGTAGATCATTTTTTAAATAACCATAGTTATCACCATACTGCATCATGGCCCGACCACCACTGCTAGGTAGGGTTAAGTCATGGCCAATCATGGGATGATCCGCATGGATACCTGCTAGGGACAATAGCGTCACAGGTAAGTCAATTTGGCTGATGATCCGGTCATCACGGCGCGGTGTAATCCCGCCACCCAATATCATGGCAGGAATATGGAAGTGACGCACGGGAATGAGGCTTTTGCCACCTACACGAGCATCGTGATCGGCCACGATTAAAAACAGGGTATCTTCCCAATAATGGCTGGCACGCGCTTTAGCAAAAAAATCACCGATGGCCCAGTCTGCGTAACGTACGGTGTTTTCTACGGTAGCGGGATCACCAATAGGGGTGATGCGACCTTCAGGGTACTCCCAAGGGGAGTGGTTGCTCACCGAGAAGGCAAGGCTGAGGGTGGGCGGGTCATCGGGTTGACGGTTATTAAGCAGGTCATGTAGACGGTTAAACATATCCTCATCACTGACGCCCCAGGTGCCGGTGAAATTTGGATTTTTAAAGGTGGGTTGATCGTGGAGTTCGGTAAAGCCATTACCCAAGAAAAAGCTTTTCATATTATCAAAATGGGACTCTCCACCGTAAATAAAACGGGAAACATAACCACGTTGATTCAAGAGTTGAGCTAGAGTGAAAAAGCGTGATTGGGCACCAGAAAGGCGTACCGAGGCATCGGAAATAGTGGGAGGGAATCCGGCTGACACGGCTTCTAAACCACGCACAGAACGAGTACCTGTGGCATAGGCTTGAGTGAAATCCCAGGCCTCAGTAGCGAGTTGATCCAAACACGGGGTTAAGCCCGCACCACCTAGATGGCCTACGTACTGGGCGCCTAAGCTTTCTTCCACAATTAACACGATGTTTTTTGGTTTTTTGACAGATTGTGTGGCGGCTTGGTGGTGCAAGGTGGGCAGGCTTGAGTCCGAGTTAAGCGTTATGTTCGCGCTCTTAGCAACGATGTCGAGCATTTGATCTACAGGCATCTTGCCGTAGCTTTGTTCTGCGGACCGCTCATTTTTAATACAGTAAATGGCGTATAACACGCTATAGAGCCCATTTAAAGGCAAGGTGTTGAGCATCGAATCGCCACAGAAGGCCACCGTGGATGGATTGATGGGGCGATGGCGTAAGGTGCCCCGAATCACGCCAAAAAGCAGAACAGCACTAAAGAAACTCGTGAGCAGAGCCACAAACCAGCCAGGATTAAACATCGGCTGAGTAGAAGTGGATATCGCCATATAAAAACCAATGCTTGCGAGTGCTAGAAAACTGACCCCACCTAGGATCATCGCTTTGTAGCCTTTCCAAAGCATCCCAAAAACCTCTTTAGGGTGTTTAAGGTAGTCCACATAGAGGCGATTAGGGCGCGTATCGTACTCAATAATAAACTGGGGCGTGGAAACCTCTAAGAGCACAAAAAAGAACCACACCAATGATAAATAAACTGCATTAATGCGCTGAGCAATAGTGACATCGTCAAGCCAAGGTGCTAATAACCAAGGCAAAGCACCAAACGCAGCAATTAAATGCGCATCAATACGTAGGCCACCTATCAAGATGGGCCACCAGCCTTTTACGGCTTGAACGCGTTGATGTTGCCAGAGCATCAGGCCAACTCGGCTGAGTGTAAATAGAGCAAAACTGGCTAGAGTAAAAAGTATCAGTTGAGAGTACATAAGCCCATCTTTTAAAAATCGCCAAACCTAGCGTGATATATGCATCGTAGCAAATAAACGGTCAATAAAATATTAAATAATAGCGAAGATAAAAGGGATATGTTTTATCTAGCTGACATCCTCCTCGCCCTAAACGACAAGGCTTTCCACGCATTTTGGTACATCCCAGTCTAGTTGGCATCAGAAATGCATGCTGAACTCATAGATCTCAGTTGATTGTTATGCTTGTTTGTTTAGCAGCTAGTAAATTGTTAATCGGCTATTTTGATGTAAGTTAACCAAGGGAATGACGATGGAATGGGTGAGGACCACGTGCTGGCTGACCTTGAGTTAGCGTGTCAGACCTTAAAAGTACAACTCGGTCACGACCAAATCGCCGCCGTTGGTTACTGTATGGGTGGTCGTTTAGTGTTAACAGTGGCCGGACAGGCTAAGGTAAAAGCGGGGGGCAGCTACTATGGGGTCGGGCTAGAACAACTATTACCCACGTTGCCAGAGCTGACTGCGCCGTCACTCGTTTATATGGCAGAGCGCCTGATGATGCAGAAGCGGTTGAAATATAGAGAGGCAGGCCTTGTTGTGTAGGATCAGGTTGGTGGCAAGGCATGGATAGATACGAAGGGAGGGGGAGTCGCTATTCTGTTTAGCCTGAGCGATTATTATTTATTGTTTTTTCAAGTTTTCGCTGCTACGGATAGGAAAACATCACTAAAAAAATGAGCAATTGTCCCAAGAATGTCCCAAAAATGAAAAAGGGCCACCTGATAGGTGACCCTTTTAATGCGGATAACCGCATGAATACTGGTGCCGGCTAAAGGAGTTGAACCCTCGACCTTCGCATTACAAGTGCGCTGCTCTACCAACTGAGCTAAGCCGGCTAAAACGATATTATAGGACTGCTTTTTTTAAAAAGCAACTATTTATTTTACGATTTTCAAATGACTGTGCCCAGAGGCTGGTTTCTTGGGCGTTTTGTTGTCTTTTGAAGAAGAGGCTGTTGGAGTTGGGGTGGGGTCATCGGTGTAAGGGGTAGACTCGGTGACCTCAAAGCCCATGCCTGCGCCCGTTTCACGGGCAAAAATAGCAGACACAGCGGCAACGGGGACAAAGATGTCTTCGGTGACACCGTTAAATCGTGCTTGAAACTCGATGTAGTCGTTACCTAAGTGCAACATGTTGGTAGCGAGTAAACCGATATTTAAGGTGATCTGACCGTCTTGTACGTGACTCGGGGGCACGACGGTGTTGTCGTCGACCTGCACCACAATATGAGGTGTGTAGCCGTTGTCAGTACACCAGTCGTGTAGAGCACGCAGTAAATAGGGTTTAGTGGAGCTTTCCGACATACTAGCGACGCATTACTTTTTCAGAGGGTGTGAGCGCCTCGATAAAGGCAGGTCGTGAGAACACGCGCTCACCGTATTTTTGTATCGGTGCGGCAGACTTGGGTAGTTCGATGTTGTAGTGATCCAAGCGCCAGAGTAGCGGAGCAATGGCCACATCAAGCATGGAGAACTCTTCGCCAAGCATGTATTTGTTTTTGGTCAAAATAGGGGCGATTTGAGCTAGGCCATCGCGGATTTTTTGACGAGCTTGATCTTGGGCTTTGGTGTCAGCGTCGTTGCGGTCTTCTAGGATGGAAACCTGGGAAAACAGCTCGCGCTCAAAGTTGAACAAGAACAAACGGGTACGTGCACGCATGGTTGGATCTGCGGGCATGAGTTGAGGGTGAGGGAAGCGTTCATCAATGTACTCATTGATGATATTGGATTCATAAAGAATGAGTTCGCGCTCGACCAGAATGGGTACCTGGCCGTAAGGGTTCATCACGGAAATATCTTCAGGCTTGTTGTACAAGTCGATATCGCGAACCTCGAAGTCCATGCCTTTTTCGAACAACACAAAACGACAGCGTTGTGAAAATGGGCAAGTGGTTCCAGAGTAGAGCACCATCATAATATGGATTCCAGTCGTGAATATAATCAAAAAGTCAGAGGGTTTTAGAGTTAAAAACCAAAAGACTTAAACAGAAATGCGGCCTGCTCTAAAAAAGGGCAGGCGCGCACAGTGAGTAACGAGCAAATCGGAAATTATTTGACGTCTTTCCAATAGGCTTTGTTCAAGCGCCAGGCTACGAAGAAGAACAAGAACAAGAACGCCAACACGCCAACACCAATTTGTTTGCGTAGGGTTTGAACTGGTTCAGCCATCCAGCCTAAGAAGTTACTGAGGTCAGCCACATCGCTATCGAACTGGGCTTGACGTTGGGGGTCAAGTGGAGTCAATGTAGCGCTTTCTGTCGCTGGGCCGGAGTAACCGTTAAGTACTTCGGTTTTTACATCATGAAAACCGTGCTCGTCGATATTGGTTGTAGTACGCACCCACTTTTCAGTGCCGTCCACGTTTTCCAGAGCGATTTTTTCGCGCTGAGTCGTAACGGGACCTTGAGCTTGCCACATAGCGTGCGGCATACCAACGCTTGGGAACACCAAGTTATCCCAACCGGTTGGACGAGCCGTGTCGCGGTAGAAGGTACGTAGGTAAGTGTAGATGTAATCGGTACCGCTAGGACCCAAGTTAACGGATCTTGCGCGAGCAATTACCGATAAATCAGGTGGGGTAGTACCAAACCATTTGTTACTGTCTGCTGGAGACATGGCAATAGTCATCAAATCACCGACTTTGTCTGAGGAGAAAAGCAAGTTTTTCTTGATTTCTTCTTCGGTAAGACCCAGTTCGGTCAATTTGTTGTAGCGCATCGAGTTTGCGCTATGACAGTTTAAACAGTAGTTAACGAATAGCTTAGCACCGTTTTGCAAAGCAGCAAGATCAGTGATTCGATTCGGGGCGCTCTCGATGAGGTTACCACCGGCAGCGTGTGTTACACCGCCGATGGATAATGTGAGGGCCAGCGCGCCAAGGATTTTTTTAATCATGGTCATTCCGTGTCGTAAAAGGTCCTTAGTGAGCGCGGAAAGTGACGCGCTCGGGAACTGGCTTGAAGGTGCCTAGGCGACTCCAAACCGGCATCAGGAAGAAGAAGGCAAGGTAGATAACCGTACCAATCTGGCTGAGCAAGTTAAATAGATCGCTTGGGGGTTGAGTACCTAAATAGCCTAACATCACGAAGTTGATCATGAAGATCACATACAAGAGTTTGTGCCATGTAGGACGGTAACGAATGGATTTAACAGGGCTGTGATCTAACCAAGGTAGGAAGAACAGAATCACAACGGTACCACCCATTGCAACCACACCCCAGAATTTAGCGTCAAACACTTTAAGGGCAACGGCTACGGCAATAAGAATCGCTGGTACGAGGAAACGCATTTTTCCAGGTAGACCTTTGATGAGGAACACCAAGGCTGCTAAGACGGAAGCGCCTGCTAAAAGCCAAGTGAAGTCGTCAGTGGTTGCACGCAACATGGAGTAGAACGGTGTGAAATACCAAACCGGAGCAATGTGCGGAGGGGTTTTCATCGAGTCAGCTGGGATGAAGTTGTTGAACTCCAAGAAGTACCCGCCCATTTCAGGTGCGAAGAACACAATGGCTGCAAAAACGATGAGGAACCCGGCTACACCCACGATATCGTGTACCGAGTAGTAAGGGTGGAAAGGAATACCGTCTAGTGGAATACCTTTTTCGTCTTTAGGACCGTCTTTGATTTCTACGCCATCTGGGTTGTTAGAGCCGACTTCGTGCAAAGCGATAAGGTGAGCAGCGACCAAGCCAATGAGCACTAATGGAATAGCGATCACGTGCAAAGCGAAGAAGCGGTTCAAGGTGGCGTCGGAAACGACGTAGTCACCACGAATCCAAATAGCGAGCTCAGGACCGATAAAGGGGATAGCGGCAAACAGGTTAACAATTACCTGAGCACCCCAGTAGGACATCTGACCCCAAGGTAATAGGTAGCCTAGGAAGGCCTCGGCCATCAAGCAAAGGAAGATGGCTACACCAAAAATCCAAACCAATTCACGTGGTTTGCGGTAAGAGCCATACAGCAGACCGCGCAGCATATGCAAATACACTACGACGAAGAACATAGATGCGCCTGTGGAGTGCATGTAGCGGATGATCCAGCCACCAGGCACCTCGCGCATAATGTATTCAACCGATGCAAAAGCGAGTTCAGCATCGGGTTTGTAGTTCATGACCAGGAAAATACCTGTCACGATTTGAATAACAAGAACGAGTAACGCTAAAGAACCAAAGAAATACCAAAAGTTGAAGTTCTTTGGCGCGTAGTATTCGGACATGTGCTCTTTGTAGAGAGAGCTAAGCGGGAAGCGCCTATCAATCCACCCTAAGAGACCTGTCGTTTCAACGGTTTTGTCGCCAGCCATGAAACGGCTCCTTTAATCTTTTTAAATAATGAGATGGTAAATGACCTATTACGCCTTGTTGTTCTCGTCTACGCCGATGATGACGCGAGTGCCATCAGCAGAGAATTCGTAAGGCGGGATCTCAAGGTTATCGGGAGCAGGCTTGTTGGTGAAGACACGACCTGCGAGATCAAATGTTGAACCATGGCATGGGCAGAGGAAACCACCTGTCCAGCTAGAGGGCACGCCGGGTTGTGCGCCGGAATCCAATCGTGGTGTTGGGGAGCAGCCCAAGTGGGTGCAAATCCCTATACACACAAAAATTTCGGGACGACGTGAACGGTATTCGTTTTTAGCGTATTCTGGTGTGAAGCCGGGACGATCTGATTGGGGGTCGGCGAGCTCGTTGTCAATCGTTTTCAGCGCAGCTAGCTGGGCTTCAGTACGATGCAAGATCCAAATGGGATTGCCGCGCCACTCTACGGTGCGCATTTCGCCTGGGGCTAGTGTAGAAATGTCTACCTCAACGGGTGCACCTGCGGCGCGCGCCTTTGCTGAGGGGGCAAACGAGCCCACAAAGGGGACTGCGGTGGCCACACCGGCGACACCACCGACCGCACAGGCGGTAGTGACCCAAAAACGGCGCGAAGGGTCGGACGGGAGAATGGAATTTTCTTCCGCTCCGTTTTCGTTGGGCTGTGTCGTAATCTGACTCATTCTAGTATCCTTATTCCTGCCCACGTTGGGCTTAGCACAATTTATGGACTTGGTCTGGGTATTGTTATTGCAACACTGCATTATAGCGTATAGTGCCAGCAATTTTTCTGTGATGTCATTAAGGAGTTTATATGAGTAAAACTACCGGTTTTTTAAAAGAATTCCGCGAATTTGCCGTTAAAGGCAATATGATCGACCTAGCGGTTGGGGTAATTATAGGGGCCGCTTTTGGCAAAATCATCGACTCTCTGGTCAAGGATGTGATCATGCCGATCATTAGCTTTATCCTTGGCGGCGAGGTCGATTTTGCCAATAAGTTTACCGTATTGCGTTTACCCGAGGGCTATGCCGGCGCGCAGACTATCGATGAGTTGAATGCAGCAGGTGCCGTTGTATTGGCCTGGGGCAACTTTTTGACCATTTTTATCAACTTTATTTTGTTGGCCTTCGTGGTCTTTTTGATGGTTAAGATGGTTAACCGTATGCGCCAAGCGGTTCACAAAGAGGAGGCTGCTGCACCCGCCGCACCTGCACCTACGCCTGAAGACGTGGTGTTGCTGCGCGAGATTCGCGATGCATTAAAAAACAAGAGTGCTTAATGACTTAATCGCGGTAATTGTACCTTAAAGCCCGTGTAATACGGGCTTTATTACATTATATGGGGTTATTAATATCGATGAACTCCACCTTGAGGCTGAACTTTTCAGCTATTTGTTTGCCTAAGGCTTTTACGCCATAGCGTTCTGTCGCATGATGGCCTGCCCCGATATAGGCGGTTTGGCTCTCTTGGGCGTAATGAAATGTTGGTTCAGAGGCCTCGCCGCTAATGTATAAATCCACGCCGGCATCAATCGCGTCTTGCATAAAGCCTTGCGCACCACCGGTACACCAGGCCACTTTTTGGATGAGTTGTTGTGGATTTCCTACAACCAAAGGGTCCCGTTGCAATGTTTGACAAATGTTTTTAGCAACTTTTTCTAGGGGTAAAGGGGTTTCTAAATAACCCGTTTGAATAAGGCCGTTAGGACCTATACCTACAGGCAGCTCATCCGCATCCAGATCCTGTGTTAGTCCTAGCTTCAATGCAAGCTGTGTGTTGTTGCCGACGATAGGGTGTGCATCTAAGGGCAAGTGATAGGCGATCAGGTTGAGGTCATGCGCTAAAGCAAAAGCCAGGCGCTTTTTTTTCATGCCTCGAATGCGCTCATCTTCATTCTTCCAAAACCAACCATGATGAACTAATACGGTGTCCGCTCCGCGTTCAGCCGCCGCTTCAAGTAGTGCCTGAGAGGCCGTGACGCCTGTCACTATATGTTGAACGGTTTCGGCACCTTCGACTTGTAGTCCATTGGGGCAATAGTCTTTAAAGCGAGTGGCTTGTAAATAGGTGTCTAGCCATGTGACGAGCTGATTTCGATTGATAGATAAAAGCATAATGAAATAAATGAGTTAGGTAGGGAGAGTACCAGTAGTGTACCCATAAACTCTATGGTGAAGGCGTGTGACAGTGTTTGCTGGCCTCAGGGTTCTGTTCATGGTTACAAAGTGGCCGAAGATGTGGGTCCGGCACAAGCTTTGTTTTGGGTCAGTCCTGCAGGAGAGCTTTCCACGCTATTTAAAGAACTGCATAATATTAAGGATCCTGCCGAGGTCGTGCGTCTTTCTCAGGTCAGAGATATTTTCTTTGCACAACCAGAGCAGGTTCCCGGTTTTTTTGAAGCAATAGAAGCATAATATTTTTAGAGGTGGAGCATGGAGATAGCAGGTAGTCAGGTTGTATACGGAGCGAGCTCAGAGCAATGGTATGAGTGGTATGAGCCCGCCCTTAATGTTCCACCTAAAGGGGTTGTGGTGTTGGTGCATGGCGGTTTTTGGCGCCAACGTCATGCCTTAGGGCAAATGCACCCGTTGGCTCAGTTTTTCTTGGCACAAGGGTGGGTGGTAGCAAACATTGAATACCGTCGTGGTAGCGAAGGCCAATGGCCACTGATCATCAATGATGTTAAACAGGCTTTTGCCTCTATTCGAGAAAAAGCACATCAACAAGGTGTGGATAAAGTGGTGGGCATAGGCCATTCAGTAGGTGGCCAGTTGGTTTTGCTGTCCGCAGACTACCAGGATATTACGGTGGCTTTGGCACCTGTTACAGACGTACAGAGAACCAAGGATGAGGCGCTAGGTGAAAACGCCGCAGTGGATTTCTTCGGAGATCGGCTAGATCAAGTCAACGAGGAGGCTTCGCCTATTCATCAGCCGGCAGCTAAAGCCAAAACGCTTGTGATTCATGGTGATGAGGATGATCGAGTCCCTCTAGCGCACTCAGTAGACTATGTGGCTAAACTAAATAATAGCGGCGCCTCTATAGAGCTTTGGGAGCTCGAAGGTATAGATCACTTCGCTATCATCAGCCCAGAGTGCCAGATTTGGCCCAAAGTGGTGGAATACTTAGAGCATTGACATCCTCCTCGCCTTAAACGACGAGGCTCTCCGCGCATTTTGGTAAATCACAATTAAGTTTGAAGAAAAGCGGCCTAGGGCCGCTTTTTTTGTGTCCGGGGGAAATAATCACATTTGAACCCTGAGAGCCTGTTAGCTAACTTACACGAGAAGTTTAAAAAATAAGTGTGTCAGTGCTAGGACGTTAATGAACTATCCCCAAGCGCTTATCCATTCTGGATGAGTGACTTGGGGATAGGGGTTAACGTCTTTTATTGGGTGACTTTAACCACGTATTCGATAATGGCCTCACGTTCAGATTCTTCGAGGCTGTCGGCAAAAGAAGGCATAGCGCCCATACCATCCATCATCGCTTTACGAATGCGGTCGGCATCAGGCTTTAATTCGTCTAAAACTGGGCCAATAGCGCCCGTAGCACCTGCGTCCTCAAGGGTATGGCAAACGGAACAGGCAATGGGTTTAGCTGTGGAGCTAAACAGCATTTTGCCTTGTTCTAGTTGCTCTGCATCCGTAGCAAAGACTAGGGAGCTGCTCGTTAAAAGAGTAGCGGAAAATAATAAAGAAGACAGTTTTTTCATGGTGTGAAGAGAACAACAAGAGGGCTGAGCGTAGTCAGCCCTCTTTTTATATATACGTCTAAAGAGATAGGTAAGAGAAAGGTTTAAGCAACAGTGATTGTTACGGCGTGGTCAGCCCAGCTATTGTTCAAATAACCACGGTTGTTTACCATGCGTTCTTCTGGTTGCACATCGCCGTCCTTGTTGGTTGCACGGCTAGTGATGGAGTAGTCACCGGCCTTGAGTTCTGTGGATAGAACAAATTGACGCCATGCGTAAGGACCTAGGTCTGGACCGATAAATTCGGCTTTTTGCCAGGATTTACCACCGTCAACGGAAACCTCGACACCTGTGACATCTGTAGTGCCACCCATGGCCAAGCCTTGGATTTGTACCTTGCCGGCTTTAACGGTTTCGTTTTCCTCGCCTGCTGGATAAGTAACCCAAGATTTAACAGGCATTTTCCATACGGACTTGTGCTCTGGAGCCCCTTTTTCGCCAACAGGAGCGAGGCGGTAACCGGATTGCTGGATATTGGCTGGTGATTGCTCTTCGGTGAAAGCAAGACGTTTAATGTATTTTACGTTGTTCACACCGGTGTAGCCGGGAACAACCATGCGCAAAGGACCACCGTGAGCCAAAGGAATAGGCTCGCCGTTGATTTCCCATGCCAAGATAGCGTCTTCGACTGCCTCTAGGGGTACGGAACGCTCAACCTGAATGGTGTTAGGGTCTAGACCCTCTGGGATGGGCTCGCCACCGGTACCTGTCATGTATTTGGCAGAATCAACCATGCCGCCAACGTGCTCTAGGAGGGTTTTAACGGGAATGCCGGTAAAGACCACACAGCCTGCGGCACCAACAGTCCATTGGGTTCCGCTGGGTTTTTCGGGGAAGTAAGCGCGACCGTTACCAGAACACTGGAGCACCATGGCAACAGAAGTCATGCCCATGGTTTTTAGGTCAGCAACAGTGAGTTTAGTTGGGTTTTTTACGCCCTCGACGTCTAATTCCCATACGTCTGGGTTAGTGACGATGTCAGCAGATGGAGGGGCGATGTTGTTGCGAACAAAAAGGCGATCCAATGGAGTGATGGTGCCGCTGCCGAAAGCAGAGCGCTTGGTTTCCATTGTGTTAGCACTGTGGATAATGAGGCTATCCGCATTTTTCCAGCTGGCGTAATCCGGTAACGATTTCGCCGCGTCTTTTTGGGTTGATGCTAGCGCTTTAGCTGCAGGGCTTAGGGCGCCTAAAGCACCCATGGAGGCGAGGCCTATCGCACCGCCGGTGCTAGTCAGCAGTGTACGACGGGATTGATTTATCGTAGTCATAATTCACCTTCTTTAATCTAGTTTATTTTAGATGTAAAGTATAGGTGGACCTACGGGATAGTCCTAGTCGATATAACCCTAGTATATAACGATACTGTGTGTTTCGTTTTTATGGGTTTTTAACGGGTTAGGCCTCGGACTCGACCTCTATAGTGTCAGATTTTTTGATGAAGTTAGCGCAAATAATCCCGACCTCGTAAAGAAGACAAAGTGGGCCAGCTAACAAAAATTGGCTGATCACGTCAGGTGGCGTAATAACGGCTGCAATCACAAAGGCGGCTACAATGACGTAACCACGGATTTCGCGTAGTTTTTTGACCGTAGTCATTCCTGTTTTTACGAGTAGGACGACCGCAATGGGGACCTCGAAGGTCACACCAAAAGCGATAAACATCGTCATCACAAAGTTCAGGTAAGCCTCAATATCCGGAGCCGGGGTGATGGACTCTGGAGCAAAGGAAGCAATGAAGTGGAAAACGGTTTTAAATACGACGAAATAACTAAAGGCCATCCCTAAGATAAATAGCAGGGTGCTAGATAGAATCAAAGGTAGGGCGAGACGCTTTTCGTGAATATACAATCCGGGTGCAATAAAAGCCCATGCTTGGTAGAGCACCATCGGTAAAGCAATCACAAAAGACGTCAGCAAGGTAACCTTGACGGGAACCATAAAAGGTGTGATTACGCCGGTTGCAATCATTCGAGTGCCTTGAGGCAATGAAGCCAACATAGGCTGGGCTAAGAAGTCATAAATGACGGATGGCCCGGGATACAAGAAGAGGATGATAAAAACCGCAATTACACTGACTACCGCTCTGAGTAGGCGTGTGCGTAATTCAACTAAGTGCGAGATGAACGTATCGTTAGCAGGGGCTGTCATTCTTTTTTACCCTCGAGGCGATCATCAGGGGTGCTAGTGGGCTCGGCGTCTTTGTCGGCGGAATCGGGTTGGCTGCTTTCGGTAATCGATTTAGCAACCTTTTCTGTTTCCTGGCCCAGTTCGTTAACCGCGTCACGGGCCTCAGCGAGAGGGTCTTTGATTTGCTTGCCAAACTGATTGACGGACTGTTTGATAGACGAGGAGGCGTCTTCCATTTGTTTTTTGATGGAGTTGATCTCGTCTAAGTCAATTTCGCGTTGGATATCGCTTTTGACATCGTTCATGTAGCGCTGAGCGCGTCCGAACATATGCCCGACTGTGCGGGCGACGCGAGGTAGGCGTTCGGGTCCTAGGACCACGAGCGCCACCACACCGATTAGCATAAGTTCACTAAAGCTGATATCAAACATAATTGAATTTTAGACGTATTAGTTGTTGGATACGTCTTGTTTTTCTTTTGCTTGAACGTCGACGGTATTTTGATCTGGTACCTGTTTAGGTGGCAAATCCTCGTCTTCGGCTTCTTTAATGCCTTTTTTGAAGCCTTTAACAGCTCCGCCTAAGTCTTCGCCGATGTTACGCAATTTTTTTGTACCAAAAACTAGCGCCACAATAACCAGAACGACTAGCCAATGCCAAATACTAAAACTACCCATGGTGGGCCTCCGTTATGCAACTGCTGTTGCTGTGGTTTTCCAAGGGCGTGGGCCCCCAAGAATATGTAAGTGTAGGTGATCGATCTCTTGGCCACCGTCTTTGCCGTTATTTATGACTAAGCGGTAGCCGCCATCAGCGCCAGAGCGGCAGCCGTTATCAGCTGCGATCTGAGGCACTAAGGCCATCATTTTTCCTAACCAGTGAGCATCATCGCTCGTGACATGTTGCATCGAGACAATATGATGTTTGGGCACAACCAGAATATGAACCGGTGCGACTGGATTGATGTCTTTAAAGGCGATGAACTCATCGTCTTCGTAGACCTGAGTGGAGGGGATGGATCCCTCTATGATTTTGCAAAATAAGCAGTTTTGACTCATGTGTGCAAGGTAGTGTTTAACACCTACGTTATGAATTAGGTAATTAGTTAACAAACTATTGTAATGTATTGTGCCACATTATACGTTTTGTGGACGATTTGCTTTTTCGACTAAGCCTGATATGCCTTGGCGCTTTGCGAGCTCTGCAAAAACCTCTGCCGGGCTGACATCGTAATAATTCAGCGCGACGAGCGTGTGGAACCAGAGGTCTGCAGTCTCGTTGACGATGGCTTGATGATCTTTGTCTTTGGCTGCCATCACGAGTTCGGTGGCTTCTTCGCCAATTTTTTTCAAAAATGCATCCGGGCCTTTGGCGTAGAGTTTGGCTACGTAAGAGCTTTCGGGATCCCCGCCGGCCTTAGGTAGTCTAGAGGCCAAGACGGTCATGAGTTCGGTTAATACTAAATCAGCATTCATGAGTAAATAGAATCAGGGTCTTTGAGTATAGGTTCAGTCGTTTCCCAGACTGGCGTTTGTCCATCGGTGTTTAAACGCTGGTAAAAGCAGCTATTACGCCCTGTGTGACAGGCGATATTTCCGTGTTGTTCGATGGATAGCAAAATCACATCGGCGTCACAGTCTAAGCGTATGGCTTTGACGGACTGATGATGACCTGATTCTTCTCCTTTGCGCCACAGTTTTTGTCTGGAGCGGGACCAATAGACAGCGCGTTGTGTAGCAACGGTTTCAGCTAATGCCTCGGCATTCATCCAGGCGACCATCAGCACTTTCCCAGTGAGCTCGTCTTGAGCAATGGCCGGTATAAGGCCATTGCTGTCAAAGCGAACTTGCTCTAACCAAGAAGAGCTCATCGTACTGTAATACCTTGATCTGAAAGAAAGGATTTTGCTTCAGCAATGGTGTGTTGGCCATAGTGGAAAATACTAGCAGCTAACACAGCAGATGCACCGCCTTTCAGGACACCATCGGCGAGGTCTTGTAGGCTACCTACACCGCCAGAGGCCGTTACAGGAAGATCAGTGGCATCAGCAATTGCACGAGTTAGGGCTAAATCATAGCCGGACTTCGTACCATCTTTGTCCATGCTGGTGACCAGTAGTTCGCCCGCACCGAGAGACTCCATGCGTTTGGCCCATTCGATGGCATCAATACCGGTAGCGCGTTGACCGCCGTGGGTATAGATTTCCCAGGTGATGGTGCCGTTCTGGTCTGTTTTGGTGCGTGCGTCAATGGCAACAATAACCGCGTCCTTGCCAAATTTTTCGCTGGCTTCTTTGATCAGGTTAGGGTTGCTGATCGCCGCGCTATTGATGGAGACGCGTTGAGCGCCAGCATCCATTAGGCGTTGAATATCATTGAGTTCGCGTACACCGCCGCCCACAGTTAAGGGGATGGAGATGCTGTTAGCGACTTCGGTAACGATATCGTAAATGGAATCGCGGTTTTCAGTGGTCGCGGAGATGTCGAGCAAGGTGAGCTCATCGGCACCTTGTTCTTCGTAGCGACGGGCGATTTCAACGGGGTCACCGGCATCGACTAGGTCTACAAAATTGACGCCCTTTACAACGCGACCGGCGTTGACATCAAGGCAGGGAATGATACGGCAAGACAGGTCTGATTTCATGCTTCGTACTCGTCAGCAAAGGTTTGCGCCTTGGCGAAATCCAAGGAGCCTTCGTAGATACTACGACCTAAAATCACGCCTTCGACACCTTCGTTTTCGACTTCGCAGAGCTGTTCAATGTCTTTGATGTCAGTGACGCCGCCGGAGGCGATTACAGGGATACTGACGTGCTGAGCTAAACGCACGGTGGCTTCAATGTTGACGCCAGAGAGCATGCCATCACGACCGATATCGGTGTAAATGATGGACTCGCAGCCGTAGTCTTCGAACTTTTTGGCAAGGTCTAGTACATCGTGGCGGGAGATTTTGCTCCAGCCGTCAGTGGCGACTTTGCCATCGCGGGCGTCTAGGCCCACGATAATACTGCCGGGGAATGCACTACAAGCATCGCGTAAAAAACCAGGGCTTTTTACCGCTGCGGTGCCGATGATTACGTAGCGCATACCTAGGTCTAAATAGGATTCAATGGTGTCTAAGTCGCGAATGCCCCCGCCAATCTGTACGGGGATTTCGTCACCAACCACGTCCAAAATCGCGGCAATGGCTTCTTGGTTTACCGGTTTTCCAGCAAAGGCGCCGTTTAAGTCAACCAAATGCAGACGACGTGCGCCTTGTTCTAGCCATTGTTCTGCAATGGCTGCGGGGTCATCAGAAAATACGGTAACGTCATCTAATGCACCTTGGCGCAAGCGTACACAACGTCCGTCTTTAAGGTCGATGGCAGGAATGAGTAACATGATGTAGAACCAATAAAAGCGTAAATAAGAAAGGGCTGGGACTAAAGAACACCTTTGGTGGAAGGAATCACGTTTTCATTACGCGGGTCCATTTCCAGTGCCATGCGTAGTGCACGACCAAAAGCTTTAAAAATCGTTTCACATTGATGGTGAGCATTTTGACCACGTAGATTGTCAATGTGAACGGTGGCGTTGGCGTGATTGACAAAGCCTTGGAAGAACTCACGTGCTAAGTCCACATCAAAGTTACCAATACGAGCGCGAGTGAAGTCCACAAAGTAAAACAAGCCAGGACGACCTGAGAAATCAATGGCAACGCGGGATAAGGCCTCGTCCATCGGGACGTAAGCATGACCATAACGACGAATACCGGCTTTGTCTCCGATGGCTTTGGCAACGGCCTGACCCAAGGTGATCCCAATGTCTTCGACGGTATGGTGGTCATCAATATGGGTGTCACCATCGCAGTGAATGTCTAGGTCAATCATGCCGTGACGGGCAATTTGATCCAACATGTGATCGAGAAAAGGCACGCCACTATTTAGTGTTTGGCGGCCAGTACCATCTAGATTGAGAGACACCCGAATACGGGTTTCGCTAGTATTACGGGTAACTTCAGCTGTACGCATAGTCATAACAATAAATTAAGTATTTTGGATTCGATATTCGGCGCTGGCGGCGTGAGCGTATAGCCCTTCGCCTTTGGCTAGCGTTGCGGCAATGGGGCCCAAGGTTTGAGCGCCTGCTTGAGAGACTTGAATAATGCTGCTGCGCTTTTGGAAGTCATATACACCTAAAGGTGAAGAGAAGCGCGCAGTGCGAGAGGTGGGAAGTACGTGGTTAGGCCCAGCACAGTAGTCCCCCAGGGACTCGGAGCTGTAGTGGCCAAGGAAGATAGCCCCCGCATGGCGAATGTGTTCTAGCCATGTTTCAGGGTTAACCGTGGAGATTTCTAAATGTTCCGGTGCGATAAAGTTAGCGATCTCGCAGGCCTCTGCCAGATCTTTAACCAAAATTAATGCACCGCGGTCGGCCAGACTTTTACGAATGATATCGGCACGAGGCATGGTGGGAAGCAGCTGATCAATGGCTTGTTCTACTGCATCCAAGTAGTCGGCATTAGGGCAAAGCAAAATGGACTGGGCCAATTCGTCGTGCTCGGCTTGAGAGAATAAGTCCATAGCGATCCATTCGGCTGGAGCGCTGCCATCGGCAATAATGAGGATTTCGCTAGGGCCAGCAATCATATCAATCCCAACCGTACCGAAAACGCGACGTTTGGCCTCGGCAACATATGCGTTGCCCGGTCCGACGATCTTGTCTACGGGTTGGATGGTGTCGGTGCCATAAGCTAAGGCGCCAATGGCTTGTGCCCCGCCAATGGTGTAGACCTTGTCCACGCCGCTGAGGGCTGCGGCAGCGAGTACCAGTTGATTGCGCTCGCCATTAGGGGTTGGAGTGACCATGATGAGCTCTTTAACCCCTGCGACTTTGGCTGGAATCGCGTTCATTAATACCGAGGAGGGGTAGGCAGCCTTGCCGCCAGGCACATAGAGGCCCACACGATCTAAAGGTGTGATTTTTTGGCCTAGGATGGTGCCATCGTCTTCGGTATAGGTCCAGCTTTTGCCACGTTGGTGTTCGTGGTATTGGCTGATGCGTTGAGCAGCGGCCTCTAGGGCGGCGCGTTGTTCCGCAGGTAGCGCGTCTAAGGCGTGCTGTAGTTCGTCGTGAGCAATCTCTAGCTCAGTCGCATGTTGTACTTGTACACCATCGAATCGACGGGTGTATTCAATAAGAGCTGCATCACCGCGCTGGCGGATTTGATGCAGAATATCTCTACATGCGTCTTCGATAGAAGCGTCTTGGGTAGCCTCAAAGGCTAGCAGCTGACTTAGGTCAGATGAAAACTGGGCAGTATCGGACTGCAAACGACGAATAGCAGACATAACAACAGGGATTCCAAAACAAATACGTAAGCTTAGTGTATATCGAAATGTCTAGTTTTGGTTCTTTGGATCAACGGCTGCGTGCATTAATGTATCAATGAGTGGCTGTAATTGCGCTTGACGCGTTTTCATGGCGGCTTGATTAATGATCAAGCGCGAAGAAATTTGAGAAATTTCCTCGACCTCAACTAAACGGTTTGCGCGCAATGTGCCTCCGGTAGAGACCAAATCCACAATCACGTCGGCCAAACCAACCAACGGCGCAAGCTCCATGGAGCCATAGAGTTTAATCAAATCAATGTAGACGCCTTTGCTAGCAAAGTGTTCACGCGCGGCGCGTGTGTATTTGGTCGCTACGCGTAGACGAGAGCCTTGTTTAACCGCACTGTGATAATCAAAGCCCTCGGGGACTGCCACAGACATGCGGCAGCGGGCAATGTTTAAGTCTACAGGCTGATACAAACCGCCGGGGTGTTGTTCCATGTGCTCATACAGGACGTCTTTGCCAGCAATACCAATATGTGCGGCACCGTATTGCACATAGGTCGGTACATCGGAGGCGCGGACGATAATGATTTGCACATCGGGTGAGTTCGTGGGCAAGATCAGTTTGCGTGAGGTTTCAGGGTTTTCTAGGACCTTAATGCCTGCTTCGTTAAGCAAGGGAATGGTCTCATCAAAGATGCGACCTTTGGAAAGGGCTAGAGTTAACGGGCGGTTTGGGTTAGCGGGACTCATAGGGCTTCCTCACGTAGACGTTCAATTTGAGCGCCTACGGCTGCGAGTTTATTTTCCATGCGGTCGTAGCCGCGGTCTAAGTGATAAATACGATCAATAATGGTGTCGCCTTCGGCGGCCAATCCAGCGATCACTAAGCTGGCAGAGGCACGCAGGTCGGTCGCCATCACACGAGCACCGAAAAGCCGTTCTACCCCTTTTACGTGAGCGGTATGGCCTTCAGTTTCAATTTTAGCGCCTAAGCGGATGAGCTCTTGGACGTGCATGAAACGGTTTTCGAAGATGTTCTCTACGATCACAGCGGTACCGTTAGCAATACAGTTTAAAGCCATGAGCTGTGCCTGCATATCGGTAGGAAAACCGGGGTGTTCCGCTGTGCTAAAACTGACGGCTTGAGGCCGTTGAGTCATACGACCACGAATCCAGTTATCACCGCATTCAATATCTAAGCCGGATTGACGTAGTTTATCTAGAGTTGATTGCAGGGTTGTGGCGGCGGTGTTGTGGAGCATGAGCTCGCCGCCGGTGGCGCCTACAGCACACAAAAAGGTACCGGTTTCAATGCGATCCGGAATGATGGAGTGCGTGGCACCGTGTAATTTTTCTACACCTTGAATGACGATGCGCTCGGTGCCGTGACCGGAAATACGAGCTCCCATTTTGATGAGGAGTTCGGCTAGGTCGACGATTTCGGGCTCTTGCGCTGCGTTTTCAAGAATAGTTTCACCCTCGGCGAGAGTGGCTGCCATGAGTAGGTTTTCTGTACCGGTTACGGTGACCATATCGGTACGAATGGAGGCCCCTTTCAGGCGTTTAGCCTTAGCCACCACAAAGCCGTGTTCGAGCTCTATGGAGGCCCCCATGGCGCGTAGGCCTTTGATGTGCTGATCTACGGGACGTTGGCCGATGGCGCAGCCGCCGGGCAGGCTAACGCGAGCCTCGCCGAAGCGCGCTAATAACGGGCCTAGCACTAAAATAGAGGCTCGCATGGTTTTAACGAGTTCGTAAGGAGCCTCTAGGCTACTGATTTGCCCCGCATTGAGGGTGACATTTTCATCGTCGACTTGAGATTTGACACCAAGTTGAGCGAGTAATTTACAGGCTGTGTCAATATCGCGTAACCGAGGTACGTTGTGCAGCTGTATATCATCGGCTGTGAGCAAGCTGGCACAAAGTATAGGTAACGCCGCATTCTTGGCGCCAGAAATAGTAATGTCCCCGTGGAGTTTCTGGCCACCGGTGATGCGTATTTTATCCATTATAGAGCCTTGTATTCTTCGGGGGTGTAAGTGCGCATGGAAAGGGCGTGGATTTCGCTTTTCATGCGATCGCCAAGGGCAGCATAAACCACCTGATGACGTTGGATGCGGTTTTTACCTTCGAAAGCGGGGCTAACGATGATGGCCTCGAAGTGAGAGCCATCACCTTGCACCTCAAGGTGCTCACAGCTTAAGTTGTCGGCAATGTACGTTTGTACGAGTTCGGGTGTCGGCAACATAGTATTTAATTCCGTAATTTATAGCCTGAAGCAAGCAGGCGGAGCGAGAAAAAACAAAGTACCGCAAACACAGAGCCAACCACAGCAAGACTATGCCATGGAGAGACATCTGAGACGGCAAAAAAACCATACCGGAAACCATCAATGGTATAGAAGATAGGGTTCCAGTGTGAGACAGCTTGCCAGAAAGGCGGTAGGCTGTGTATAGAGTAAAACACGCCAGACAAAAAGGTCGCAGGCATGATTAAAAAGTTTTGGAATGCCGCAAGCTGGTCAAATTTTTCTGACCAAAGTCCGGCAATCAGCCCTAGGGAGCCCATAATACCGCAGGACAAAGCGGCAAAGCCAATAATCCATAATGGGTTGGCAATGGGTAGGCGTACAAAGAATAGAGAAACTAGCCACACACAAGCGCCAACGGTAAGACCTCGGATAATGGCTGCGCCTACGTAGGCAAAGTAAATTTCACGATGCGAGATAGGTGGGAGCAGAATAAAAACCAGATTACCCGTGATACGGCTTTGAATAAGCGACGAAGAGGGGTTGGCAAACGCATTTTGTAACATGCTCATCATCATTAAGCCGGGGATCAAAAAGGCGGTGTAGGGAATGGATCCAAACACATGCACACGATCTTCGAGCACATGTGCGAAAATCAATAAGTACAAAAGCGCCGTCAAAACCGGAGCGGCTACCGTTTGAAAGGCTACTTTAGAAAAACGTAGTAGCTCTTTACGAAATAAAGACGGAAAGCCTGAACCCATGGTTGGCTGAGGCTGCATGATGGGTTGTTTGGCTTGCGTCGCGTCGTTGGGCGTAGGTACGCCCCAATGTTTTACTTGTTGAGTCATAGTTGTTTTTCTGCGTGCATGATACGAACGAAGGCTTCTTCGAGATCATCGCCGCCTACACGTTCTAGTAAGGCTTCAGTGGTGTCTAAAGCCACAATTTCACCCGATTTGAGCATAGCGATGCGACCACAAAGGGCTTCAGCCTCTTCGAGGTAGTGGGTGGTGAGCAAAATAGTGTGACCTTCGCGATTTAGACGCGAAATAAATTCCCAGAGACTACGACGCAAGTCCACGTCGACGCCCGCGGTGGGTTCGTCTAGGATGATAACAGGTGGACGATGCACCAAGGCCTGGGCGACGAGGACACGACGTTTCATACCACCAGAAAGGGCGCGCATGTTGGTATCGTTTTTGTCAGATAGGCCAAGGTTGTGCAAGATTTCGTCAATCCAGTCATCGTTATGGCGTAGGCCGAAATAGCCGGATTGCAAACGGAGTGTTTCGCGTACGGTAAAAAAAGGATCGTAGACGATTTCTTGGGGGACCACGCCTAGAGCCCGACGGGAGTTTTTGTAGTCGTCGATCACATCGTAGCCGCAAATGCTGGCACGACCTGTGGTGGCTTGGGATAAGCCCGCTAAGATCGAGATCATGGTGGTCTTACCCGCCCCGTTGGGGCCAAGTAAGCCAAAAAACTCACCGTGCTCTATGGTTAGGTTAATGTCCTTTAGAGCCTGAAAGCTAGGGCCAGTGGCTCTGCCAAAGAGCCCTTTTTTTTCAGGTGGAAAGATTTTGGAAACGTTTTCTAATTTGATTGCAGACATGGATACAAAATAAAAATCTGGCTCACCACGAGCCAGACTTCCATTATAAGTGAGCACAGCGAAAAGCCTAAAGGTATCGCTGGGTTATTAGGGGTTTTGCGCTGGCGTGGATTGAGAGTTCAAGATGCTGATTAAGCCATCTATGCCTTTTTCAGTAATCATTTGAGAGAACTGATTGCGATAGTTTTGGATTAACCAAATGCCCTCGACGTTTAAATCATAGACCTGCCAGCCAGTGGGCGTGTTTTCCATGCGGTAGTCCACAGCAACAGCCGGACCGTTGTTCTGAGTAATGGTTGAGCGAACAACCACGTCGGCGGCATTAGGGTCACCGCGGAATGGGCCGACTTGAATGGCGGAGAGCTTATCGACATTTGCTAACGCGCCGCTATAGGTACGAATTAACGTATTTTTAAAGGCGGAGACCAGTTCGCTGCGCTGAGCAGCAGAGGCTTGGCGCCAATGACGACCGGCGGCTAAACGAGTGGTTTTTTCAAAGTTTACATAGGGCAGGACATATTGATCGACAAGACGATCAATGGCTGCGCGGTCACCGCTTTGGGCAGCCTTGTCTTTTTTGACAACGTCTAATGCGTGATCAGCAAGCGCCTGAATAAACTGAGCAGGTGGCTGTTTACGATCTATGGTTTGGGCTGCCTGCAGCTGCAAGCTCGTAAAGAGCAAAGCACAGGCAGCTAGTAATACAGAAAAATAACGTGTTGCTAACAACATAAACATTCCTTGTTGGTGTTTTTATTTATTCAGAAGAGATGGTCTAGTCGCCGAAGTCTTCGTAGTCAGGCAAGTCGGAACCATAACTATCATCAAAAGGATCACGGAGTTTGCTGTTAATTAACGACTGACGACGCTGCAAGTAACCGTCACGAATGAAGCTGTAACGGTCTAAAGCTATATTGTTGACGAGGTCTTCTGCGTCGAGAAGCCCAGTACGTACATCGACAAAATATAAGCCTAGGATTGAGTTGCGTACAGGTACGTTTTTAAGAGAGCTAATGGGGGTGGTTTTGCCAAAACCAATCGCAGTAGTACCAGCCATTGCGGTGGTATCGCGAAGGGTGCTTGGTCCTAATAGAGGTAATACCACATAAGGTCCGGATCCTATGCCCCATACACCCAGTGTAGTACCAAAATCGTTAGGAATTCGTTTCGAACCGTTTTTAGATGCTACATCAAAACAGCCACCAACCCCCATGGTTGTGTTAAATAACACGCGTCCCAGCGTATTGAAAAAGTCGTGAGGGCGACCTTGGAGAAAGCTGTTTGTGGCAGACCAGACATCACCCAAATTATTAAAGATGTTTGCTACACAGGTGCGAGCTGGTTTTGGAGTAAGAGCCTCGTATGCGCTCGCCACAGGACGTAGTAGAGCGTGATCAATATTATAGTTGATCGTGTCCATGGTGCGATTATAGCTTTCCCACGGGTCATCAGGGTTTGGCTGCGAAACGGAGGCGCAGCCCGTCATGAGAGCAACTACAGCGGCAGCTGATCCAATACGGGTGAACCGTTGTGTGGATGTGAG
Organism: Alcaligenaceae bacterium; assembly: GCA_012839585.1. Taxonomy (GTDB): domain Bacteria; phylum Pseudomonadota; class Gammaproteobacteria; order Burkholderiales; family Burkholderiaceae_B; genus Paenalcaligenes. The sequence continues at coordinate 24,336 of DUNB01000004.1, forward strand.
AGTAGGAGCAGTAGGCATGGGCATAAAGGTTTAACTCGAGTGATGTAACGCTAAGTAAGGCAACGGTCTTGTTTTTGTAGGGCTATTCGCCTGCTTTGCTAAATAAGAGCTTGCTGATTAATTCCTCTAGGACTACAGCGCTTTGGGTGTACATAATTTGACTGTTGTCTTTGAGGTTCTCATCGCTGCCTCCGGGAGTAATACCGATGTATTGCTCACCGAGCAGGCCAGAGGTCAGAATGGAGGCGGAGCTGTCCTCAGGAAATACGTATTGCTCTTCGATTTCAAATACGGCGGTAGCTCGGAATTCTTGGTTGTCAAAACCAATTTCGACCACGCGACCGACCACGACTCCGCTACTTTTGATCGGGGCGCGGACTTTAAGCCCCCCTAAGTTGTTAAAGGTAGCTTGTACACGATAGGTTGGTGCCAGAGAAAAAGTGCTGAGGTTGCCAGCGCGCAAAGCCAAGAAAACCATGGCCACAATTCCTAGCAGGACAAAGAGTCCAACCCAAAAATCGCTTTTGTTATTCGACATAATAACTATTCCAAAATTAATTGCTGAACATAAGAGCGGTAAGCAAGAAGTCCAGCCCCAGTACGGCTAAAGAGCCGCTAATCACGGTTCGAGTGGTGGCGCGAGAAACGCCTTCGGGAGTGGCCTTGGCTGTCCAGCCGGTATAGAGCGCGATTAAGGTCACGACTAAACCAAAAACCATGCTTTTGATCACCCCATTTAATACATCATTAAAAACGTCTACGCCGTCTTGCATTTGTGACCAGAACACACCGGGGTCAATGCCGATCATCAGCACCCCGACTACCCAGCCACCAATAATGCCCACCATAGAGAAAATGGCTGCCAAGATAGGCATGGCAATAATGCCACCCCAGAGTCTTGGGACCAGAATACGGCGCATAGAGTCTACTGCCATGACCTCCATCGCAGCAATTTGTTCGCCTGCTTTCATGAGGCCAATTTCTGCAGTCAGAGAGGTGCCGGCTCGGCCAGCAAAGAGTAGAGCAGTGACTACGGGACCTAATTCGCGAGTGAGCGACAGCGCAACTAATAAGCCTAAGGCCTCTTCGGAGCCATAGCGTGTCAGGGTGTAATAGCCTTGTAAACCGAGTACAAAACCCACGAATAGACCGGAAATACTAATGATGAGTAAAGAGTAGTTTCCGATGAAATGGATTTGCTGTAGTACTAGGCGTGGTCGAGTAAAGATCACGCCCGAACGAATGAGCAAGGCAAAAAGCAAGCGTGTAAACGCCCCCAAAGCCAGAATGCTTTGGCGCAGATACCTACCTAGGGCAGAGATGGGCGTAGTAATAAAATTCATGGTTTTCGCTGTTCTAACCACTGCTCGAAGGCAGGGGTTTCAGGATAGTTAAATGCAATGGGACCGTCTGGTTGACCGTGCAAAAACTGGCGCACATAAGGATCCGTTGAATCGGTTAATTGCTCAGGGGTTCCGCCCGTGATCAATTTACCTTGGCCGACGATGTAGACCTGGTCTGCGATTTTAAAAGATTCCGGTACGTCGTGCGTAATAATAATCGAAGCGCAGTTGAGACGATCTGTTAAGTCACGGATGAGTTGAGCGGTAATTCCCAGAGAAATGGGATCTAAGCCCGCAAAGGGTTCATCGTATAAAAGCAGCTCGGGTTCTAGTACTATAGCGCGCGCCAAGGCTACGCGGCGCGCCATCCCCCCAGATATTTCTGAAATACGTAAGTGCGCCGCAGCGCGTAAGCCCACTGCTTCGAGTTTGCTGAGCACGATTTCTGTAATTTCAGTTTCTGACTTTTTTGCGTGCTCTCGTAGTGGAAAAGCCACGTTCTCAAAGACATTTAGGTCGGTAAACAGCGCGCCCTGTTGGAATAGCACCCCCATGCGTTGGCGCATGAACTGCAATTGTTTAGCTGTCAGGGATGCCAAGTCTTGGTTAAAAACGGAAACGGTGCCTTTTTGGGCAAAAATTTGTCCCGTAGCAGCGCGCAGTAGGGTGGTCTTTCCGGAGCCTGAGCCCCCCATAAGTGCGACGACCTGCCCTTGTTTGACATCGATACTGATGTCTTTGAGTACAGTAAAGTCCCCGTATCCCAATGATACGTTATTAAACTGCAATAGAGAGGTGGCGGTAGTGGTCATAAATGAAAGCCAAGTAAAAGAGCTATTGTAGCGCTTTGATTTTATTTGGTAAGTCTGGACTGTAAGAAACCAGTGGCTAATAAGGTCCCTAAGAGTACTAAGCTTGTGCTGAGCAGTTCATTTAAACCAAAGTTTTCATTTAACAGTAACACTCCCCAGATAATTCCAAAAGGGGGAACTAAGAAAGTAACTGTTACACTTTTTGCCCCACCTATGGTGGCAACCAAACGATAGAAAATCACATAGGCCACAGAAGTGCAGAGCAAAGCTAAGGTCAAGGCGGATCCCCAAGAGAGCAGGCTGATAGGCATGCTTGGCCAGTACCAGAGGGCAAAAGGCAGAACACAGAGCGTGGCCGAGGTGAGACTGCCGGTGGTAACGGCAATGGAGTCTGCGCCTTTGAGGTGCTTAGTGCTGAAACTGGCAGCCACTCCATAGCTAAGCGTCGCTAAAATGGAGGCCAATACGGCTAAGCTTTGATCTAACTCTGAGAAAAACAATTTGTCATAGACTAGAAAAACAATACCGGTAAATCCAATGACTAAACCAACAAAACGAGAAAAGCTAAGATGCTCTCCTAGCCAAAGGCGTGCAATTAATGCCCCAAACAAAGGCGTCATGGCATTGATGACAACTAAGGTGCCGGTGGGTAAGTGTTGGGCCGCATAGGCGTATAAGGTAAAGGGGATCGCTGCATTGACTACCCCTACAAAGGCAATAGGGCGCCAAAATTGGCGTAGCGAGGCCCATTTTTTTTGCCACCAAACTACGCCCCACAAGGCGAGTGCGGCCACCCCAACGCGGATCAGCATCAAAGGCCAAGCGCCAAAATCGGCAACGGCCAGATTCATGAATAAAAAAGAACCGCCCCAAATCACAGCTAGTAAAAAAAGGTTACGCAAATCGTGTGCGTTCATGGTGGCCACAAATAAAAAGATACATTCTATAACTCTTCATTTAATAAAAAATGAATTCGATAAATAATATGTATTAGGTGAATGTTTAAATATAACAAATAGGATGGGTTCTTTGTATTGAAACTAGCCAAAGAAGCAAACGGATTCTTAATCACAGTGTGCTATACACATTATGTTTCTGAGGGTGACTCCCATCCTGCTGCGACGGCTTGCTATGATAGGCCCATTAATCCCTTTCTTGACATAAGTTATGCTTTGCAAGCAGCAGAAAAGCAACAGCAGAGTAAAATGAAGGCCCTTACACCTTGTAAAGGCCTTCAATACAAAAAAAACACTACGATTATAAAGACGTCAGAATAAAAAAGAGGTGTGCGCCTCGGTGCGAGCACTTGTTGACAGCATAAACAAGTAACAAGATAACAATTTATCAATGATAACAACATATTCACAGCCTTCTTTGGCTGATTTAAACCAGCGTTACAAGCAGTTGGTTCAGCGTACTCAAGACCTACCTCCAGCAGGAAGTCGGCCGATGACAGTATGTGGGCGTGTCTGTGGCTGGGTAACAGCAGAGGCTACAGAGTGCTTACGCCAAATTGATGGAGTGCAGGTGACCGATGAGGCGGTGCATATTGGTTGGGGAGAGTCACCTAATTGCCAGCTGAATGCGCTATTGGCTCATATCGCTCAGTGCTTGGACGAGGCCGGTCTGGTGAAGGCTTGGCGTAACGAGCTCTTGGACGTGGTGGCCGAAGGTGAAAACGTGGCTGCCATTGAGCGAGGTGCCGTCCGTCCTTTGGGCTTACTCACCCAAGCCGTGCATCTGAATGCCTGGAGCCCTGATGGGCGTCTGTGGGTAGCGAAACGCGCCGCCACTAAACCAACGGATCCTAATATGTGGGACACCTTGGTCGGCGGCTTGGCCGTGGCGTACGAATCCCTAGATACCTCGTTACTCCGTGAGAGCGAAGAAGAGGCCGGTCTTAACCCAGAACAATTACGCCACCGCGAGCCCATGCGCTTGTTGTTACGCATGTACAGGCAGTTGCCTGAGGGCTATCAGGTTGAAAATGTGTTGGTCAATGATTGCGTGTTAGACGAAGGCGTGATCCCTGAAAATCAAGACGGAGAAGTCAGCGAAATGCGCCTACTGTCCATTGCAGAATGGTGGGATATGGCACGCAGTGGTGCCTTCACCTTAGAAGCTGAATTAGTGTTGATCGATAGTGTGCGCCTACGTTTAAAGCAGGCATAATGTGATGATTCGGCTATTTTGGCCATCAGACTCATTTAGGAGGGGTATAAAATGCAAAAGAATCCTTTTGATATGGCAGGTATGGGCTTAGATCAAGATAACCCGCTTTTCGCCAGTATGAATATGATGCGTCAAATGTGGGATGGCATGGCTAAAAACCCGCTGGGTTTGTCAGCACCAGCTGCGGCTATTCCATCGGCTGAAGACCTAGAAAAACGCATTGCAGAGTTGCAGGCCGTAGAAAACTGGTTACGTTTGAACCTTTCTATGTTGAGTAACACCATTCAGGGCTTAGAAATTCAACGTAGCACCCTATCTACTCTGCAGACATTTGCTCAAAGCGGTATGTCTGCGATGCCGGGGTTGGCCGAGTTCATGGCGCAGACCACGGCTCAAAGTGCTGCTCAGCCTACTGAGGCTAAGCCTGAAAAAGACAGTGCAAAAAGCACAACAGCAGAACAGAGCGAAAGCCCCGCAGAGCAGCTCAGTGAGACCGCCGAAGGCATAGCACAAGCTGGACAAGCCTGGTGGGGCTTGATGCAGCAACAGTTTGATGCCTTAGCTCAGGCAACCACGCAGTCTGTGCAACAAGCGCAGTCTGTAGCAGAAAATCTGTCTGCGACGGTAGCTAATCCTTCTGCAGATACGACTTTCGGTAAAAAAACCTCAACCAAAGCAACGCCGGCAACTAAGAAATCGTCGGCTAAAAAAGCCAGCGCAAAAAAGGCGACTAAGGCGACAAAAAAAGTTGCAAAAAAAGCCACCAAGGCCGCGAAAAAAGCGGTTAAAAAAACCACTTCCCCTACCTAATAAACCAATGGTATTAATATGTTGAATGTAGTGATTCTTGCCGCGGGTAAAGGGACTCGTATGCAGTCCGACTTACCCAAGGTGTTACACCGTATCGCTGGGCAAAGCATGCTGGCCCACGTGATTAACAGCGCGCGCCAGCTCAATCCCGATAACATCGTGGTAGTGGCAGGGCATGGGGCTGAGGCCGTACAGCAGGCTTTTGCTTCAGAGCAATCGTTGCATTTTGTGCTGCAGCAGCCTCAATTGGGTACCGGTCATGCTGTACAACAGGCGGTACCAAAGCTGTTAGGCGGTGAGAACCCTACTGATACAACTTTAATTCTGTATGGCGATGTGCCGCTGGTTCAAAGCCAAACCATGCAACGCTTAATTGATGCTCGTGCGAATGGGATGGCAGTTCTGACTGAATTTCTTCCTGATCCTACTGGCTACGGTCGTATTGTGCGCAATGCGGATGGTGCCATTCAGCGCATTGTGGAACATAAAGACGCCAGCGCTGAAGAGCATCAAATTAACGAGGTCAACACCGGCATTATTGCAGCCCCTACGGCACAACTTAAAGAGTGGTTGGCACGTTTAGACAATAACAACGCACAAAAAGAATACTACCTGACAGACATCATTGGTTTTGCTGTGCAGGATCAGATCACCGTCGGGGCCGCGCATCCGGATTATGGGTGGGAAACCCTAGGCGTGAATAGTCGCTTGCAGCAGGCCGAGCTAGAGCGTCTCTGGCAAGGTGAACAAGCGCGTCGTCTTATGGAGGCCGGCGTGACCTTAGCCGATCCAGCCCGCATTGATGTGCGCGGCTCGTTGCAATGCGGTCGTGATGTGTTTATTGACGTGGGCTGTGTGTTTGAGGGCCAAGTCGAATTAGCCGATGGCGTACATATTGGACCTAATTGCGTGATTAAAAACGCGAAACTAGGTGCTGGTACCACCGTGCATGCTTTTTCTCACATTGATCAGAGCCAGGCCGATCGTGACGTATCCATTGGGCCTTTCGCCCGTTTGCGTCCAGGGACCGTGTTAGGTGAGCAGGTCCACATTGGAAATTTCGTAGAGATTAAAAACAGTCAGTTTGCCGCACAAGCCAAAGCCAGTCATCTTAGCTACATCGGTGATGCGCAGGTCGGACAGCGCGTCAATATTGGTGCGGGTGTGATCACCTGTAATTACGATGGGGCAAACAAGTTCAAAACCGTTATTGGTGATGACTCTTTTATTGGTTCGGACTCACAGTTGGTGGCTCCTGTCACAGTAGGCAAAAATGTGACCGTTGCCGCAGGTACTACAGTACGTCATGATACGGCGGATAATGGTTTGGTGCTCTCACCTAAAAAACAAGAGCAAAAAACGGATTGGCAACGTCCTCAGAAAAACAAATAGAAGGCCCCGTGAGTAAAACCAATCCAGCCTCTACCATGGCAGACCTGCCCGATGGTCTGCCCAAACCTCGCCGCTTTTATGCGGCAGCGACCTTATTGGCCGCTATTGCCATTACGGTCTTAGATGCCACGATGTCTAATGTGGCGCTGCCTACGATCGCGCAGGAGCTTAACATTCCTGCGTCGTCAGTGGTTTGGGTAGCGATTGCCTATAGCCTGACGATTGTGATGACGCTATTGCCCCTGTCGGCCATCGCAGAGCGAATAGGCATGGGCCGCATGTTTGCCACCGGTACGACGGTTTTTTTGCTCTCATCCTTGGGGGCGGCTTATTCTCAGGACTTCACCACCCTGATCATGGCAAGGGTAGCCCAAGGACTGGGCTCATCCATGTTGATGTGTTTGTTTGGGGGCTTAGTTCGTAACATCTATCCGTTGCGACGGCTAGCGATGGGGATAAGCCTTAATGCCATGGTGGTGTCACTCACGGCAGTTTTAGGACCGTCGTTAGGGGCGTTTCTCCTCGATTACGCATCGTGGCGCTGGATGTTTTTTATTAACGTTCCTATCTGTTTGCTATCGTGGTTTGGGATACGTTATTTACCCAGAGTGCCTCGCAACCCGCGTCCTTTTGATTGGTATGCCTGTTTATTAAGTTTGCCCGTTTTTGGTCTATCGATTTTGGGTTTGGATTTAATCGCCTCTCAGCCCTTATGGGCCGTAGCGTGTTTATTAACCGCCTTTACTTGCGGTTGGATATTGATTAAACGTTCTTTAGGGCAAGTTGAACCCATTGTGCCCGTGGACTTGTTACGTATTACGCCCGTGGCTTATGCGGTGGGGGCCTCGGCTTTTTCCTTTGCCTCTCAAATGTCTTCTGTCGTGGCTTTGCCGTTTTTCTTTAGGCAAGTCATGGGGTATAGCTATACCGAAATTGGCTTAATGTTAGGCACGTGGTCACTAGGCGTAGGGATTATGGCACCTATCTCGGCGTGGTTGTCGGGCCGTCTTTCTATTGCGCTCATGTGTGCCACGGGAGCGGGGGCAATGGCCTTGGGCACAACGGCTTTGCTGTTTTATGATGCGCAAACCCCTTATGGTTTTGTGTTGATTTCAATGGTGTTAGGGGGCTTTGGTTTTGGTTTATTTCAAACACCAAACAACCGTGCCCTTTTGGCAGGTGTGCCGCGTAACCGTAGTTCGGCAGCAGGTGGGATGCAGGCTACGGTGCGTGTGTATGGACAAAGTTTTGGTACAGCCCTGGTGGCGTTGGGATTTGCTCTAGGCCAAGAGCATGGGCCATCCCTAGGGGTTGCCGTGGCTGCCTTGTGTGCTAGCGGGGCGTTGATTATCAATATTGCGCGTCATCGCAATCCAGCCTCAGATCCTCAGTTGTAAGGTTTTTTTTTATGCGTGTTTTATTGCTTAATTTGGAACGAGGCTGGCGCGGCGGAGAGCGTCAAACCTGGCTAACGGCGCTGGGACTCAAAGAACAAGGGTGGCAGCCAGTGGTATTGGCTCGTAAAAACGGCCCGCTCGCTAAACGACTCAAAGAACAACAGATTGATGTGATAGAAAAAGGTTCGGCGATTGGGGCGATTTGTTATTTGATTCGCACTCGCCGTCAGTATGATATCTATCATGCGCAAACCTCGGCCGCGTTAACTTGGTTAGCGAGTTTGAAACGATTACTCAAAGGCAAGGTGGTTTTTACACGTAGAACCGCTTTTCCTTTGACCAAAGATCAGGACCAGGGCGCGAGTTCAAGTCAAAAAGAAAAGAAAATCAAACGGTTAAAGTGGAAGTGGCAGCAGGTCGATGAGTTTGTGGCCATTAGTCAGGCGGCAGCGGCAGGACCAAAACAGCTGGGCATCCAACCTTATTTGATCCCCAGCGCGGTGGAGTACGTCCCTGCGGACACGGATCATATTATTGCCTTCACAGAACAACACGACCTAGGTGGACGATATGTGTTGGGTACCAGTGCGGCACTAAGTCAGGAAAAAGACCCCTGTACCACCATTCGCGCTATCCATGCTTTGTGGCAAAAACGCCAAGATTTCATTTTTTTACACTTTGGTGCGGATGGTGATGCCAAGGTTGAAGCACAGGCTTTGGTGCAAGAGCTCGGGCTAGAGCAGGTCTATCGCTTTATGGGATTTGAGCCGCGTATTGAAGACATGTATAGGTTGCTGCATGTTTTTGTATTGAGTTCCAAATACGAAGCCTTGGGTAGCAGTGTCTTGGATGCCTTTATTTATGCGGCTCCAGTTGTGACAACGAATGCAGGGGGCTTAGCAGAGCTTGTCGCCGAAGGGCGTGGCATCGCGTGCGAGGTCGGAGACTTCGAGGCCATTGCCGCAGGATGCGACAAAATTCTGGAAGACGAATCCTTCAGAAATGAAATGATTTTGACGGCCTTAAAGTGGGTGCAGGAGCACCACAGCGTAGAAAAAATGGTGCAAAATTATATGCAGCTTTATGCTGGTGAATTAGACAGACCTCAAGAGTCTGAGCCTGAGCCAGCGCCTGATATTTCTACTTGATCATTGACTAAGGATTTGCGATGTGTGGCATTGTGGGCGCGGTAGCGCAAAGAAACATAGTTCCCGTGCTACTCGAGGGATTACGACGACTAGAATACCGAGGCTATGACTCGTGCGGTTTAGCCGTCATCCGAGAGCAGGGGCTAGAGCGTGCACGTAGTATGCAGCGCGTGGCGGCCTTAGCAGAGCAAGTCGCTTTGGATCAAATGGGAGGGCACCTTGGCATTTCCCATACACGCTGGGCTACGCATGGCGTGCCAGCAACGCATAACGCACACCCTCATTTTTCCGGCAGTCCAGCTCGTATTGCTGTGGTGCATAACGGTATCATCGAAAACTACGAAGAGTTACGAACAGAGCTTACCGCTAAGGGCTACGAATTTGAAAGCCAGACTGACACCGAGGCGGTGGCACATTTAATCGAATCCTTGTATCAGGGGGACTTGTTCGAGGCCTTACAGCAGGCTTGCCGTCGTTTGGTGGGGGCGTATGCTTTGGCGGTGATGTGCAGCGATGAACCTGACCGCTTGGTTGGGGCGCGTTATGGCTCACCTTTAGTGATTGGTGTGGGTCAGAATGAGAATTTTCTGGCATCAGATGCCTTAGCGATTGCGGGGACCACGGATCAAATCATCTACCTAGAGGACGGTGACTTGGTCGATTTAACGGCTGATACCGTCTTAATCGTGGATCGTGCCGGAAACGATATTGATCGTGTGGTGCATACGGTTCAAGCCCACATGGCGGCAGCAGACTTAGGCCCTTATCGCCATTACATGCAAAAAGAAATCTTCGAGCAGCCTCGTGCTGTAGGGGATACCTTACAAGACATCGACGAAGTGGTGCCCGAACTGTTTGGAGCCGGCGCCGCGGAGGTGTTTGAGAATATAGATCAAGTCCTAATTTTAGCTTGTGGCACCAGTTATTACGCCGGTTTAACAGCTAAGTACTGGATTGAGGCCTTAGCAAAGATCCCCGTGGCCGTAGAGATTGCAAGCGAATACCGTTATCGCGAAAGTGTGCCTAATCCACGCACCTTGGTGGTGACTATTTCCCAATCAGGAGAAACCGCAGACACACTGGCCGCCTTAAAACACGCCAAGTCCTTAGGCATGCACCATACGCTCACCATTTGTAATGTGGCCACCAGTGCCATGGTACGAGAGTGCGAGCTCGCGTTTATTACCCGAGCAGGGGTAGAGATCGGTGTGGCCTCTACCAAAGCCTTTACCACGCAGTTGGTCGCTTTATTTTTGTTGGCGATGGCTTTGGCACAGAGTAAAACGCAGGTGGATGTAGAGCGTGAGCGTGAACAGCTCCGCAAGTTACGCCATTTACCTAAGGCGATTGCCGCCGTGTTAGCCCTAGAGCCTCAGATCATGGATTGGGCTGATCGATTTGCGAGCAAAGAAAACGCCTTGTTCTTAGGGCGGGGTATGCATTACCCCATCGCTTTAGAAGGCGCTTTAAAACTAAAAGAGATCAGTTATATTCACGCAGAAGGCTACCCGGCTGGCGAATTAAAACACGGCCCCTTGGCCCTGGTGACCGAGGCCATGCCCGTGATTACCATTGCGCCTAAAGACGAGTTGTGGGAAAAGCTTAAATCCAATATTCAAGAGGTTCACGCCCGCGGCGGAGAGCTCTATGTGTTTGCCGACGCAAATACCAATATTCGCTCTGAGAGCAATATTCATGTGATTCATATGCCAGAAAACTACGGCATGTTGTCTCCGATATTGCATACCGTCACGCTGCAACTGCTGGCCTATCACATCGCCGTAGCACGCGGCACCGACGTGGATAAGCCTCGCAATTTGGCAAAAAGTGTGACGGTGGAATAGGGGGTGGGGGTGTTAAGTGTGGAGTGTTAAGCGAAGATGCGGTGCACGATTTGTACGGTAAGTAACGTGCATTGAGCTTGAAAATGGTGCGAGTGGCGTTGGATTATTTGGAGGGCTAGTGAAACATTGGGCATGGCCCAACATCTATAGGGGAAGCCTCCAGCGAAATTTTCAATACACTCCCCGTAGAGGCTAGGCAGTTTTCGTTTAATTTCACGCACTATACTGATAAAAAATAGGTCATAAGCTTATTATCTAGATAGAATTAAGTTAGGATTAATTCATTCATTAGTACGCGAGGTTCTTAATGTCAAAATGTCCCTTTTCCGGCTTAACCACCGCAGCCGGTGCGCCAGTCGCTGATAATCAAAACAGCTTAACAGCCGGCCCACGCGGCCCTTTATTGGCTCAAGACTTATGGCTAAATGAGAAGCTTGCGCACTTTGTACGTGAGGTGATTCCTGAGCGTCGTATGCACGCCAAGGGGTCTGGAGCCTTTGGTACTTTTACCGTAACCAATGATATTAGCGCTTACAGCTGTGCTGACATTTTCTCTGAAGTAGGTAAACAAACCCCACTATTAGCGCGCTTCTCTACTGTGGCTGGGGAGCGTGGTGCTGCCGATGCCGAACGCGATATACGTGGCTTCTCCCTTAAGTTTTATACCGAACAAGGTAATTGGGATATGGTGGGTAATAATACCCCTGTATTTTTTATGCGCGATCCACTTAAGTTTCCCGACTTAAACAAAGCGGTCAAACGTGATCCACGCACTAATATGCGCTCTGCCACTAATAACTGGGATTTCTGGACTCTGCTGCCTGAGTCCATGCACCAATTAACCATACTGATGAGTGACCGAGGCATCCCCGCTTCCTACCGCCATATGCATGGTTTTGGCTCCCACACGTATAGTTTTATCAATAAAGATAAAGAGCGCTTTTGGGTTAAGTTTCATTTTCGCACTCAACAAGGCATTAAAAATCAAACCGATGCCGAAGCCGCCGCTGCCGTGGCTAAAGATCGCGAAAGCTTTCAGCGTGATTTGTACGAGGCCATTGAAAAGGGTGACTTCCCTAAGTGGACGCTGTATGTGCAGATTATGCCCGAACACGAAGCCAAAACCGTGCCTTACCATCCCTTTGACCTCACCAAAGTCTGGCCCAAAGGCGACTACCCACTAATTGAAGTCGGTGAGTTTGAGTTAAATCGTAATCCAGACAACTACTTTGCCCAAATCGAACAAGCCGCTTTTGCACCGAACAATTTGGTGCCAGGCATAGGGGTATCACCAGACCGCATGCTACAAGCGCGTTTATTTAATTACGCGGATGCCCAGCGATACCGTTTAGGTGTGAATCATAACTTAATCCCGGTGAACCAATCGCGTTGCCCAGTGTTCAGTAATCACCGTGACGGCCAAATGCGCACGGACGACAACTACGGCAGTCTCCCCCACTACGAGCCCAATAGCTTTAATCAGTGGCAACAACAGCCACAATTTGCTGAGCCTGCTTTAGCTATTGATGGAGCAGCAGATCATTGGGATTTCCGTGAAAACGATGACGACTACTTCAGCCAGCCGCGGGCTCTATTTCATTTGATGAATGATGAGCAAAAACAGGCGTTGTTTGATAATACGGCGGCGGCCATGGGTGATGCTTTAAATTTCATTAAGCACCGTCATATACGTCACTGCTATATGTGTGACCCGGCCTACGGCGAAGGGGTAGCCAAAGCGCTGGGCATGACAGTAGCGGATGCTCAGGCAGCTCGTGACAGCGATCCAGCTCTAGGCCAACCCGGCGTGTTGTAATAGCTGCTAGCCTAGCTCTCAATCGGCTAGGCTAGCTAAATCCTTATCGGCATAAATCAAGTATAGCTGGCTATAACGTCACGCTCCTTGACTTAGCGGCAAGGGCTTTAGCGCCCTGTCGCTAAGTATTTTTCTACCATATGCTGCGGATACCCGTAGGCTTACCGTCAAGCACACAGCTCACAACTAGAGGCTTCTGCCGTTAAGCGTCGTTTAAATTCACTAGGCGGGATATTACCCAGTGACTCATGGGGGCGTTCTTCGTTATCACTTATCATTCATGCTCAGCTCAGCTCCCATACTTGTGTTAAGCAAAAGAATAGATGCGAGCTAAGGACTTCATTGCGGTAGCTTTTATTAAAGCGTTAGATATACGCGTTTTGATTGGGGTTGCCAGGCCCTATATAATTAATTGCCACTCCATTTTCCTCACACCACTGTGCAAACAATAACGAGGTCATTTCACTACGGTTATCCACACGGATCAGTTTGGGAAGGCCTCGTTCCGCTTTGAACTGGTTAAGGCCACGTACCATTCTGTGATCCAGCCGGTACCAACTGCGACGAGGTAAGCGTGTCACGTGACACGCTTGTGAGATAGACGGTGAACCCGATTGCACTAAGTGCTGTGCCGCTTCTCGTCGTCGCTCCGGCGTTAAAGCTTTCCTAACCTTCCTTATCTCTCTGACGCACAAACTGCCTGTCGTATTAAAGAGCTGCACACTTGGACGGCAGTCTTTTCTGCCTTATCTATGCCGGATAAATACACGGCACACCAAGATGACTACAGGTCCATTAACGAGCGGGTTGCTGGTTATGGGGTGCTGAGTTAACTAGATCTTAAAATTCATTAAATTATAGGATAGATAAAAATGACGACCACAGTGTTTACTGAAGAACAAAGTAGCCGTTTTGTTGATATTGTTGAAGATGATCTAAAGGCCAAAATTCATTACAACGAATTTGGTTCTGGTGATGAGACGGTCATTATGTTGCATGGCTCTGGTCCAGGCGCGACGAGCTGGGCGAATTTTTCGCAAAACGTAGAGCCTTTGGTGAATGCCGGTTATCGCGTCATCTTATTGGACTGCCCAGGTTGGGGAAAGAGCGATCCTATTGTAGTTTCTGATTCTAGATCGCATGTTAACGCCAAGGCGCTCAAGGGAACAATGGACGCTTTAGGTATTAAAAAAGCCCACTTGATTGGTAACTCAATGGGTGGACATAGCGTGACGGCATTTACTTTAGATAACCCAGAACGTGTAGGTAAGTTGATTTTAATGGGTGGCGGTACAGGGGGGTTGAGCACTTTTACTCCTATGCCAACCGAGGGCATTAAGCGTTTGCAAGCCTTATATCGTCAGCCTACCTTAGAGAATTTGCGCGCGATGATGGACATTTTTGTCTATGATTCAAGCAGCTTAACCGATGAGTTGTTGCAGCAACGCTTAGATAACATTCTGGCCAATCAAGAGCACCTTGATAACTTCGTTAAAAGCTTAGACCTCAATCCACGTCAGTTCCCTGATTTTGGTGGACGTTTAACGACTATCCAGGCTCCCACCTTAATTATCTGGGGTCGTGATGATCGCTTTGTGCCCATGGATGCGGCGCTACGCCTCGTTGCACATATTCCCAATTCTGAAATGCATTTGTTTAATCGTTGCGGTCACTGGGTGCAGTGGGAGCACAAAAACCGCTTTAATGCGTTAGTTCTAGACTTCCTGAAAGGGGAATAAGATGGCAGCGAACAATAAACTAAAGGTTGCGATCATTGGGTCCGGTAACATCGGTACGGACTTAATGATTAAGGTGTTACGCAATGGCAAACA
>DUNB01000068.1 GCA_012839585.1 Alcaligenaceae bacterium
GCCCCCGCCACTGAGACTTTCGGGCCGTTAGCGCAGACTTTGACGCCTATCTATCCCACTACCGATGGCTTAACGCAACCGGTGTTACGCAAAGCCATTCTCGCTGCTTTTGAGCGCGCAGACTTGCATGACACCCTATCGGCACACATACGGCAGAAATACCATTTAATGGATTTTGCACAAGCCGTAAAGGAATTACATTATCCGGCGGTTGAGCACAACCAGGCCTTGATGGATCAAACCCACCCGGCTTGGCAGCGGATCAAATTTGATGAGTTGCTCGCACAGCAGTTGTCTTTGGCCGCAGCACGGGCCAGACGTGCCAAACTTAAAGCCCCTAGTATTGCCCCGTCTCAGCAATTAGCCGCACAGCTAGCCGAGCAGTTACCTTTTACCTTAACGGCCGCTCAACAACGCGTAGTACGTGAAATCGCTGCGGATTTGGCCAGAGGGCAGCCGATGCATCGCTTACTGCAGGGGGACGTGGGCAGTGGTAAAACCGTGGTGGCCGCTTATGCGGCGGTGCAAGCCATCGAGCAGGGCTATCAGGTGGCTTTGATGGCGCCTACCGAATTACTGGCAGAACAACATCATAAAAAACTGCAGCACTGGTTAGCACCGTTGAATATTCAGGTGAGCTGGCTCAGCGGTAGCCTGACTGCCGCGCAACGCCGTCAGGCCTATAGCGCCGTAGAGGATGGCAGCAGCCAACTGGTGGTAGGCACCCAAGCCTTGATTCAAGACAAAGTCGAGTTCGCCAAATTGGGTTTAGTGATCTTAGATGAACAGCATCGCTTTGGTGTGGCTCAGCGTTTAGACCTAAGTCGCAAAGGGGCGGACAGCATGGAGGCAGAACAAGGCCAAGAGCAATTACCTCACCAGCTCAACATGAGTGCCACACCCATTCCTAGAACCTTAGCTATGACCTTTTACTCGGACCTGGATGTCTCAGTGATTGATGAGTTGCCACCGGGGCGTACCCCCGTACAGACTAAGCTGCTCTCAGCCGACAGACGCGAGGAAATGATGCAACGGGTGCAGCATGCGGTGACCGCAGAGGGACAGCAGGTGTACTGGGTCTGCCCTTTGGTAGAGGAAAGCGAAGCCCTGCAGTTGCAAACAGCAGTAGACACCTACGAACTGATGGCTCAACAATTGGCACCCTTGCGTGTGGGTTTATTACATGGTCGTATGACGGCTTCTGAAAAAAATACGGTGATGGATGCGTTTAGGGCGGCCGAATTAGATGTGTTGGTAGCGACCACGGTGATTGAGGTAGGGGTGGATGTGCCCAATGCCACTATTATGGTGATTGAGCATGCCGAACGTTTTGGTTTGGCTCAGCTCCATCAATTACGCGGCCGTGTCGGTCGCGGGGCTAAAGCCTCTTATTGTGTGTTGCTCTATCAAACCCCTTTATCGGCGATTGCGCGTGAACGCTTAAAAGCCATGTACGAAACCACGGATGGCTTTGAGATTGCACAGCGAGACCTGGCCTTGCGCGGACCAGGCGAGTTTTTAGGCTTGCGTCAGTCGGGGCAAATGCTGTTACGATTTGCAGACCTAGAAAATGATCAGGCCTTAATTGAGCAGGCAAAGGAATGCGCCGCTTATTTGTATGAACATCAACCCCAGACGGCGGCAGCGCATGTTGCGCGTTGGCTCGGGGGCAAAGAAGAGTTTTTACGTAGTTAAATACATGACCCTAACTGAATTAAAGTATATTGTTGCCGTTTCCCGAGAACGTCATTTTGGACGTGCAGCGGAGGCCTGCTTTGTGAGTCAGCCCACGTTGTCTGTGGCCATTCGCAAACTCGAAGAAGAGCTCGACGTGGTGATCTTTGAGCGTGGTGGCTCTGAGGTCGGCATCACCCCTATTGGGATGCGTATTATTGAGCAGGCCCAAAAGGTACTCGAAGAGGGCGCAAACTTAAAGGAAATCGCACGCCAAGGCCAGAATCCACTCAGCGATCCATTGCGGGTGGGGGTAATCTACACCATCGCACCGTATTTATTGCCTTTGTTGGTGCCACAGCAAATCAAGCTCACGCCAAAAATGCCGTTGGTGCTGCAGGAAAACTACACCGTACGATTATTAGAGCTATTACGCCAAGGTGAAATAGATGCTGCGTTAGTGGCGTTGCCATTGCCTGATACCGGATTTATGGTTCGAGAGCTCTATGATGAACCCTTTGTGGTGGCGATCCCTCAAGGGCATGCTTGGAGTGGGCGCACTAGCATCGATAGTGAAGAGCTTAAAAATGAAACCATGTTGTTGTTGGGCTCAGGGCATTGCTTCAGAGATCAGGTCTTGGATGTCTGTCCTGAACTATCTCGGTTTTCCGCTTCGAGCGAAGGCATTCAACGTACCTTCGAAGGCTCATCCCTAGAGACCATTCGCCATATGGTAGCTACCGGCATAGGGGTGACTGTGTTACCTGCTACAGCGTTGACTACTCCTGCGCAAGATAACGCGTTATTGGAATACATTCCTTTTTCTGAGCCTATTCCTAATCGTCGCATTGCGTTGATTTGGCGCAAAAGCTTTCCGCGTACAGCGGCCATTGATGCCTTAACGCAGGCGGTGATGGAATGTGGTTTGCAAAATGTGAATTACCTGCCGCAGTAACGATTGGTATAAATCCAATGTCTACAAATTTTAATAGGGACGTGATAGGCTAGTCGTAGTCATTTGATAATAACTAGGAGGTTTCATGAGCAAAGTATCCAAAACCAATGTCGCAAAAACTGATGTGATTGCTGTAAATATTGGCATCAACGCAGACGATCGCGCTAAGGTCGCCGGCGAACTATCTAAAGTATTGGCTGACTCCTATACCTTATATTTAATGACGCATAACTTCCATTGGAACGTAACAGGGCCCATGTTTAACACCCTGCATGTGATGTTCATGGATCAGTACACCGAGCTTTGGCAAGCCTTAGATGAAATTGCCGAACGTATCCGTTCTTTAGGGCACTTTGCTCCGGGTACTTATGCTGAGTTCAATAAACTTTCCTCCATCGAAGAACCCACCTCTGTGCCTGATGCAAATGGCATGATCACCATGTTATTGGGGGCGAACGAGGCCGTTGCTCGTACCGCACGTGCCGCCTTTGAATGTGCCGATGCTGCCAATGATCAGCCCACCGCAGACATCTTGACCCAACGTCTAGATGTGCATGAAAAAACCGCTTGGATGTTGCGTAGCCTCTTGGCTTAACCCCTTTTTTTGACAAGCAAAATCTAGTCGTAAACCCTAGATTTTGCTTGCATCTTGCAACAAAACCGTTTTTTCGGTGTATGCTTTGCAGCACTTATTGGAGGTTTTTTTATGAAAATTCGCATTACCCCTTTAGCTGCAGCATTAGGCTTAGCTGCCGGTATGATGGCTACTACAGCTGCTTATGCTGACACCATTAAATTCGCTATTGCAGGCCCATTCACCGGCGCGCTAACCCAGTACGGTGAAATGGTAAAACAAGGTGTTGATACAGCCGTAGAGCAGTTCAACGCTGATGGCGGCGTCTTAGGTAAAAAAATCGAAGTCGTCTTGATGGATGATGCTTGTGAGCCCAAGCAAGGTCCAGTGGTAGCTAACCGTATTGTTAACGATGAAATCGGTTATGTGATTGGTCACGTTTGTTCTGGTGCCACCATCGCCGCCACCGATATTTATAACGACGAAGGCGTTGTGATGATCTCCGCATCTGCTACAGCACCCGCTGTGACAGATGGCAAAAATTACGAAACCATTTTCCGCACGATTGGTCGCGATGACCAACAAGGTCCAGCTGCGGCAAAAATGATTATCGAGCAGATTAAGCCTAGCAAAGTTGCCGTCCTACATGACAAACAATCTTACGGTCAGGGTATTGCCTCCGCAGTA
>DUNB01000069.1 GCA_012839585.1 Alcaligenaceae bacterium
GACCCCAGTACTATAGGCCGCATCCACCCAGTGTGGGTGTGCGGTATAGCGTTGTTGATCTAGTAAAACAATCATATTGCTGTGACTCATTGATTTAACTAACGTCCTTTAAAGGATTACATGGCCTTGGGTAAAAACAGCACGATTTCAGGGAACATGGTCACTAAGGCTGTCGCTACCACGAGCAATAAGAAGAACGGGAACGCATAGCGGATTAGTTCAAACAAGTTCTTACCGGTGATGCTCTGTAAAACAAAGAGGTTAAAGCCAATGGGAGGTGTGATTTGTGCCATTTCTACTGTCAAAATCAGATAAACACCAAACCAAATCGGATCAATACCTGCGGCCAATACAGTAGGCATCAAAATTGATGTGGTGAGCACCACTAAGGAAATCCCGTCTAAAAACGCACCCAACAAAATAAAGAAAATGGTGAGTACGAAGATCAGACCGTATTGGCTAAGACCGATAGAGCCAATCCAGGCGGCCAGGTTTGCCGGTAGGCCGGTAAAGCTCATCGCGCTGGTTAGGTAGCTGGCACCGATCAAGATAAAGGAAATCATGCAAGAGGTACGCACCGCGCCCATCAAGCTTTTGCTTAAGGTTTCCCAGTTTAAGGAGCCACCAAGAGCAGCGATGACCAACGAGCCAATGACACCCAGTACAGCGGCCTCGGTGGCTGTGGCTATCCCCGCATAAATGGATCCAATAATGGCAATAATCAGTAGAACGACGGGTAGTAGTAGACGTAATCGTGCTAGTTTTTCTTTAAGGCTGATTTGTTCAGCTTGTTTAGGCGAACGATTGGGGTGTAACAGAGACCAAATCGCGATATAGCCTGAAAACAGCAGCATGATGAGTAGCCCAGGCATAATTCCGGCTACAAATAATCGGATAATCGATACCTGAGCGGCGACCGCATAAACAATCATCACAATGGATGGCGGAATAAGCAAGCCTAAGGTACCGGCACCGGCTAAAGAGCCAATGCTGATGCTGTCGTCATAGCCGCGCGACTTTAATTCGGGCAGGGAAATACGACCGATGGTGGCGGTGGTAGCCGCCGAAGAACCACTGACGGCAGCAAAAACGCCGCAGCCAAAGGTATTAACGTGGACTAGACCACCGGGTAAACGCTGTACCCAGGGACCGAGTCCTTTGAACATATCCTCTGCTAAACGGGTTCTGTAAAGAATTTCACCCATCCAAATGAACAGAGGCAAGGCGGTCAGAGACCAACTTGCGGAGGAGTCCCAGGCCTTGGTAGCAAAAATAATGCCAGCGGGGGCATCGGCGAAAAACACCAAAGACAACACACCACAGGCGATGAGGACCAAGGCCACCCATACGCCCAAACCTAGAAATAACAGTAAGGCTACAAAAAGCATTACTGCTTGCGTCATATCAGCCATGTTATTTCTCCTCTAGCTCTTGGTTGAGTAGGCATTTAATTAAACGACGACCAAGCATCAAGGTCAGCATACTCAGGCCAATAGGCATCCCTACCTGAGGAATCCACATGGGTAAAGCCACCATACCTGGGGATATTTCGTTATACGCATAGGATTCGTAAACGAAAAAAATTGCGTGCTTAGCACACCACGCACTTAACAAAAGGGCTAGAGTGGTAGCCACAATTTCGTACGCTTTATGAAAACGTTGAGGCATCATTTGCAAAAGCAAAGTAACGCGAATGTGATCACCACGTAACATGGCATAAGGCAGGGCAAAAAATACGGATGAGGCCATCGCCCAAGCAGCAAAATCATCAGAGGAAGGAATGATGCCACCAAAAAACCGTACTACAATTTGCCCCGTGACAATAATTGCAATAAGACACATGAAGAGTGCAGCGATAAAGCCGCACGCTTTTGCCATAAACTCTAGCCCTTTCATTATTGGCGCTCAATCATTAGTTGCGGAAAGCATCTAGCAGTTTTTGACCTTCGTCGCCAGCTTTTTCAAGCCACTCTTTGGTCATTACTGCACCGATATCTTCCATTTCTTTTTGAACATTGGCGGGTAGTTTCAACACTTTCATGCCGTTATCAGCCAATGTTTTGGTTAAATCATCGGTACGCTCGCGCGCCATTTCCCAACCACGTTTTTCAGCGCGTTCTGCTGCATCTAGAACGGCTTTTTGCTCGGTTTCGGATAGACGAGAGAAAGCACGTTTGTTCACAATCACAAAGCTCTGGGGAATAAATACCTGAGCATCGTAGTAGTGGCTAACGTAGTCCCAAGCTTGGGAGTCCACACCGGTAGCAGGGGAGGTCAACATGGAGTCAATGACGCCAGTGGAGAAAGCCTGCGGCACCTCTGGGGTTTGAACGGTGGTTGGTGTTGCACCCATCAAGGTAGCTAAACGGCTAGTCGCTGGGCTGTAGGCACGGAAACGGGCGCCAGACAGATCAGACAAATCGTTAATGTCTTTTTTGGCGTAGATGCCTTGTGGAGGCCAAGGTGAACCGTAAAGTAGAACGATGCCTTGTTTGTCTAGTTTTTCAGCTAGAACAGGACGAGTTACATTCCACAGTTTTTCGGAGGCATCAAAGGATGAGGCGAGGAAAGGTACGCTATCAACTTCGAATAACGGGTCTTCGTTACCAATGGCTGAAACAAGCATTTCGCCGATTTGAACAACGCCTTGTTGGACGCCACGTTTTACTTCGGGGCGCTTGAGCAAGATGCTATTGGATTGCACTTTGATGTCTAAGGAGCCATTGGTGGCTTCTTTGACGTCTTTGGCAAACTCACGTGCGTTGATCGTCAAGTAATTGTTATCGGGTTGTTCGGCTGTCATGTTCCAACTTGTGGCCGCGTTAGCAGTAACGCCCACGCCTGTCATAGCCATGACACAGGCCATGCTTAATAGCTTTTTAATCATTAGGTACTCCTCCAGTCAAAAATCAAAATGCCGGTTTGTTTAAGAGGTTAAGCAGCCGGCAATGTTTCGTGTTAGGAAATTAAGTCAGCAGACTGTAAATCCCAGAGTAAGGAAAAGGTAGAGGTATTGGCCTCAGGAATGCCAAGATCTTTGGTGATCAACTGAGAAACGGCTGCAGCAACCGGTTCTGTTGTTGTATCGACTAATAGTATAGGCTCTAAAACTCGATTCTCTGCATTTTCAGAAGGCAGTGGGGTGGAGAGTTCGGGTTCAGGGGTTAACACACGTAAACTGAGCACCCCGTCAACGTCGTCAATAAGACGCTGAGCCATTTGCGCGACTTTTTCTGCGGTTTCGATGTTGCCAAGAGGAATCAGGGCCACGGCGGCACCAGTACCAACACCGGCTAAAGGACTAACCACCATAACACGACGGTTTGTGTTTCGCATACGACCAAAGTTGGTGATGCTCCATTCTGTTTGGCTTTCGAAGGCCTGACGGTATTTTTCACTGGTAAATACGTCAACCGACTCGGTTCGATAAACCGCTAAATAGCGACGGTCTCCCGTTGGTGTTTTATAGCGACGTGCCCATTTAAAGCCAGGGATAGCGGCGCGCTCTTCCATGTGTTCACGGTCGTACCATTGGTTGAAATCGTTTTCATAGGCAGGGTCAATATCTGTCCAAATGAACAGCTCCCCTTGCGCTGCACGGTCTTGTCGAATGGGTTGTACCACGGCTGGATCTCCCTTGTGGGCAGTAAATAGGTGAATTTCTTACATTTATTCTCATATAGTAAGTAGAGAAACTCAATCAGTTTTTTTTAGGGTTAATTGATAGGAAATTCTTATCAAAGCTGCAGGATAGGTATAGCGTTGTTTGCTTTAGTTTTTAGGCTTAGAGAGAGATCTGCCATAGGGGGAAACCCCAGAGCGCTTTGTTAGAAAAGGACTCTTGGATCAGTCTAAAGCTTATTAGGAACAATATATTGTGTTGTATTAGGCGGTGGACGTGCGAAAACTGCCACACCGAATTGGATAGAGATACTAATGTCAGTCAAAACATACGCCAGCAGGCGTTAGCGGATGCGCTCGGGCTGAGTGCTGTGTAAAGAGAGCCTCTGTAGCTATACGAGTCCGCGTTCGTGGTACAGCGAAAGGTAACGGCAAAGGCTGTTACGGGTCGCAGGGAATCCTCCACCAGAGCCGGTAGGTTTGGTGGGGGAATAGGTTTAGATTAGCGCATTTTCCTCAACGTCAAAATTTGCTCAGCACGACCAAAGGGGCCATGTAAATCGTGTAAAACTGAGCTGGTCAGACCAATGCCATCTTTGCCGTATTGCTGTACGGTTTCTAAACCTAGCCAGCGACCTGTGGGTGCGCGGTACATGTGGATTTGTAAGTCTAGATTTGGAAAGGCCCAGGTAAAATCACCGGTCTGGCGCGGAGCGGTGCCATTGGCGGTGTCGACGAGCCCAAGCAGGTGTACAAAGTCGCTTGTGGTGCTGCCCTCTACCATTTCTACAGGGGTGTTGATCCAAACGAATCCTTTGCCAGGCCGATGGTTTTCGTCAGTTCTGGTCGTAATGCTTTGAATGTAGCCACCGGGCCAACGGTCCATTCCATCCCAATCTGGGAGAGCTTCGGGGTGAGGCGCCCTGCTTTGGTCTTCTAGAGCAGCGACCTCGGAGCTGTCTTGCGTTTCCATACGCCACGCTCTAGCTACAATACAGGTTTTTTCATTGGCCACCATTTCCGCTTCGATCAGTTCAATGGTTCGACCGGGACGAATGAGGCGTGTACTAATGGTGAATTCACCTGCTGGGATCAGGCCAAAAATATCAAAACTAATGCGACCTATACGCATGTCATCGCGGGGGGTGAATTGCTCTAGTTCTGCGGCGATGATGCCGCTAGCAGGGCCCATATGTTGTTCGTTTGGGTTCCATGCGCCTTGAGCGTGAATCGTAGAGCGATAGGTTGCCGTGACGACTCCGTTTTCCTCTGTTTTTTTGTCGATGAATTGGTAATAGGCGCGCATAATGAACTTACTCTTTAATTACAATTAACTATAAATTTTTAGTAATAAATGCTTCTGAGTGTGAACAGAGAAGCATCATTATTAAAAGGGTAGGTGGAATACCGGAATTAAACAACTAGTGGTTTATCCCATTGATGAAAAGAGATGATTAAAAATAATACTGGAATTAACCGGGACGTTGATCGACTCGTGGAGACCAAAGAATGCGGGTATAACTGATTAAAAACCAGATAAAAGCCATACTGCCAAATAGCAGGCTGCCTTTATAGATAAGTAAGGTGTGAGAGGAAAGAAATAGCAAGCTTACACCGCGTAATAAAGCGGCGCTAAAGATCAACAGCAAGGCAAGGGTTAAACCAGGTAGAGCAGTAATGGCACGGCCTGTATGACCCAAACTAACACGGGCTATCATCGCTAAAATAGCTCCCATGATGGCACCGATGGTCAAGGTGTGTAAGGCTAAATCCGTAGTAATGAGCTCGAACTCACTGGCTATCCACAGCAAGGCGCCTAACACAATGAAGGCGTAGCTAAGCTGTAGTCCCCATAACAAAGGGTGACCCCAACAGCGCCCTAACTGCCAATGTAATAGGCGCTTGAAACTCAATAAGGCGATCAATGCCACAGGAAGGGAAAATAGCCAAGCGGGGATGCTCATTCCTAGCAAACGTACCGTCAAAAAGAGATTGGTGATCAGTGCACTAGCAATCAACGTTTTTTCTTGCCAGGCGGCCATGGTTTGAATGGTGATGGACAAAGCCCTAGAGGTAAAAAAAGGAATGACTCGGCCTGCAATAACAACAATTAAACTCACAATGAGCCAAACCGTGAGATACGCACTTTTTTGTGTCAGTTGAGGCTGTTGGCTTAAGTGACCCCAATGCATCGCTAAATTAGCCAAACTTAACCAGAGCAAAATAGGGAAAAAAATCAGATTACGCCATTTTTTTGCTCGAATGACTAAGCGCGCCATAATGAGTGCTACAACGGGTAAAAAGAGGCCATCGACAATCAGTGGAATCTGCACAGGGAGTTCAAAGGAATACGCAAGCAATAGCCTGCCTAACGCCCAGAGCAAAACCAGCAACCAGAGCGGGCCGCCTTTTACACTCGGAAGCCCGGTCCAGCTTTGCACTGCGGTTAATAAAAAACCCACAATAATCGCCGCCACAAAGCCAAACAGCATTTCGTGTTGATGCCACCAGACCATCCCTCCATATGGTTGTAGGCTGGGCAGACCCTGCCAAAAAAACAACCACATGATTAGAGAGAACACCCCAAAGGTGGTGCCTAACCAAAAAAAAGGACGAAACGCCAAGCCAGAGGAAAGGGGTGAGAAATGGGATTTTTCTGTCTGAGAGGAGCGTGTCATAGTTAGGCCTTAGTAGCAGCGAGTTGTGGAGAGCTTAGAGCAAAGAAGTCTCTAAGCGGCGGCGGTTAAGGCTTCGGCCGGACCAAAGAACTCGTAATGGCATTGTTCGTTGGGGAACCCTAGTTCTGCCAAAGCATTATGCAGCATGGCCATAAATGGGGTAGGGCCAAGGTAATACACATCCATATTAGTATGAGGCAGAATTTCAGCAAGTAATTCTTTGCTTAGTCTACCGGTATGGTGTGCTTTGCCAGAGGAGTTGTCCTCGTAGCTTTTGAAAATGGTCAGATTGCTATGCTTAGCGGCTTTATCATAGAGCCAATCATAGAACGGATCGACTTCGTGGTTTTGCGCCGCATGAATGAAGTAGACCTGCTCGTTGCTTTCTAGAGCTTGCTCCAACATAGAGACCATTGGGGTAATACCAACGCCAGCGGAAATCAAGGCAATAGGACGTTGGTTGGCGGCCAAGGTGAAGGCTCCAAAAGGTGGGAATACACGTAAGCGGTCACCGACTTGTACTTGATTGTGCAGGTAGTTCGATACCACGCCTTTGTCTTCGCGTTTTACGCTGATGCGGTAGTACTCACTGTTCGGGGCGCAAGAGATGGAGTAATTACGACGTTGCTCACCCTCTAAGAAAATAAATCGTAGACCAAGGAACTGTCCCGGTTGATGGTACAAAATGGGCTTGCCATCCACAGGCTTTAAGTAGAACGAAGTAATAATATCGCTTTCTTGAACCTTGTCCGCTACATAGAATAGACGCTCACCACGCCAGCCACCTTCGGCCATTTCTGCTTGCTCATAGAGCTCTTCTTCTTTTTCGCTTAACAGGTTGGCCAATGAAAAGTAGGCATGCTTCCAAGCGCTGATCACCTCATCGGTAGCCACTTCTTCCCCCAATACTTCTTTGATCGCGCGTAATAAGCAAGTGCCTACGATGGCGTATTGCTCAGGCAGAATCTGTAGGGAAGCATGTTTGTGAATAATGGTTCTGACCAGATCACCCAAGTTTTCCAAGGTATCAATGTTTTTTGCATACATCAGAAGGCTGTTTGCTAGGGCGCGAGGCTGGCGTCCGGTGCTTTGTGCGGCTTGATTAAATAGAGGACGCACATCGGTATATTCTGACAACATGATGTTATAGAAGTGCTGTGTAAGCTGCTCACCGCCTTGTTCTAACAAAGGGACGGTGGCTTTGATGATGTCGCGTTCAGATTGCGTAAGCATACGGCTTTTTCCTTAAAAAACTTAAAGGTGAATATCAAATTCACGTTATAACATGAATTTAAGATGAATGTTATAGTTTGATCATCACAATTGAACTGTACAGAGGGGCTATGCAGCTTACACAGCACACAGACTATGCCATCCGTGTCTTGCTTTATGCCCAGTCACACCCTGATCGCTTAGTGAACATTACGGAGATCGCTGACTTTTATCAGATATCGAGAAGTCATCTAGCTAAGGTGGTAGCGGCGCTAACACAAACAGGTTATTTGCAAGGGGTGCGGGGTAAAAAAGGCGGACTGAAGTTGGGATTGGATCCTGCTGAAATTAATTTAGGAACGTTGGTGACACAATTTGAACCATTAAATTTGGTCGAATGTTTTAGTGACAAAAACCAATGCGTAATCACGACGAACTGTCGATTGAAAAATGTGTTGTTTGAGGCCACAAAAGCCTTTTTAGCGGTTTTGAATCAATACACGTTGCACGATTTAAAAATGCAGCCAGACGTGATTCAGTTTATTAGTCTAAAGCCTACAAATTAAGTGATCATTCGGATCGCTTTTTTTGTAGCGTGTATGATAAGAGTTGACGTATTACGCTGTAGCTCGCAGCGGCTTGTAACTTGGGTCCGCTGGCGTAGGTGGCGTTCACCAACTATCAAGGAGGTTCTTATATGTCGCACCCAAACAGTTTTAAGGCGCGCCACGAATTATCAGTGGGATCGCAGTCCTATCAAATCTATCAGCTCTCCGCTCTACAAGACCAAGGCATGGATGTACATCGACTGCCTTATGGTCTAAAAATCCTCTTAGAAAACTTACTTCGTACCGAAGATGGTGTGAACGTGACGGCAGATGACATTCGCTTTTTAGCGAATTGGGACCCCGACGCAGCTCCGGATCATGAAATTGCATTTACGCCCGCCCGCGTGGTGTTGCAGGACTTTACCGGGGTTCCTGCAGTGGTGGATTTGGCGGCGATGCGCGAAGCCATGGCGAACTTAGGCGGTGATCCTCAACGCATTAATCCATTAGTTCCTGTAGAGCTAGTCATTGACCATTCGGTGATCGTGGATGATTTTGCGCATAATCAGTCCTTCCAGCGCAACGTGGAAATTGAATATCAACGTAACGTTGAACGCTATCAGTTTTTACGCTGGGGACAAGATGCCTTTGATAATTTCAAAGTCGTTCCACCAGGAACAGGGATTGTGCACCAAGTGAACCTAGAGCATTTGTCTCGTGTGGTGTTCACCAAAGACGAAAATGGTACACAGCAAGCTTACCCTGATACCTGTGTGGGTACGGACTCACATACGCCGATGGTTAACGGTTTGGGTGTGGTGGCCTGGGGTGTAGGTGGTATTGAGGCCGAGGCAGCCATGTTGGGGCAGCCTATTTCCATGCTGATTCCACGCGTGGTGGGCTTTAAGCTAAACGGTTCTTTGCCAGATGGGGTAACCGCGACTGACTTGGTATTGACCATTACCGAAATGCTGCGCAAACATGGCGTGGTGGGTAAGTTTGTCGAATTTTATGGCCCAGGAGTAGGGGCGGTACCGTTAGCAAACCGCGCTACCATTGGGAATATGAGTCCTGAATACGGTTCTACCGTATCGATGTTCCCCATCGACGAGGAAACCACTCGCTACATGCGTTTAACAGGACGCTCAGAAGAGCAAATTGCCTTGGTAGAGGCTTATGCTAAAGCCCAAGGTCTTTGGCATGATCCCAACCATGAACCCGTGTACTCCGAGCGCTTAGAACTGGATTTATCGACCATTGTGCCGTCTATTGCCGGGCCTAAACGTCCTCAAGACCGTGTGCCACTCAGTTCGGCTCAACCGGCTTTCCGTAAAGAATTAGCAAAAATGCAGGGGCAGCGAAAACAAAGCAGTACCGAAGAGGACTCATTCCCCGCCTCTGATGCTCCTACTCATCAAGAGCCTGTGAAAAATACTCATGTGGTGCAAGTCACCACACCGGATGGGGAGCAATACCTCTTAGGTGATGGAGCAGTAGTGATTGCGGCGATTACATCCTGTACTAACACGTCGAATCCGAGTGTGATGATCGCGGCCGCATTACTAGCTAAAAAAGCGCATGAGCGTGGCGTGACGCGTAAGCCATGGGTAAAAACCAGTTTGGCGCCTGGCTCCAGAGTGGTCACGGATTACTACGACCGTTCGGGTCTGACACCCTATTTGGATGCACTGGGCTTTAATTTGGTCGGTTATGGCTGTACTACCTGTATTGGTAACTCGGGCCCGTTGATTCCAGAGGTGGCGGCTGCCGTAGATGAAAAAGATTTAACGGTAGTTTCTGTGTTGTCGGGTAACCGAAACTTCGAAGGCCGGATTCATCCTCAGGTGAAAATGAACTACCTGATGTCACCGCCTTTAGTGGTGGCTTATGCCATTGCCGGCACCATGAATATTGATCTGCAAAAGGATGTGTTGGCTACCGATAAAGACGGCCAGCCCGTGTACTTGAAAGATCTCTGGCCTACCACGGAAGAAATCGAAGCAGTGATCGAAGCATCTATTAGCAAAGGCATGTACAGCCGTGGCTACGAGGATGTGTTCGCTGGTGATGAGCGCTGGCAAGAGCTACCTACTCCAAAAAGCGAGCAGTTCCATTGGGATAGCCAGTCGACTTATGTGCGTCACCCGCCCTATTTCGAGAACATGCCAGCTCAGCCTGCACCGGTGACAGATATTCATGGTGCTAGGGTGTTAGCCAAACTAGGTGATTCGGTGACTACAGACCATATTAGTCCAGCAGGTGCGATTGCGCCGATGACACCGGCTGCGATGTATTTAGCTGATCACGGCATCGAACCACACGACTTTAACTCGTATGGCTCGCGTCGTGGTAACCATGAGGTCATGATTCGAGGCACCTTTGCCAACGTACGTTTACGTAACCAGCTGGCTCCAGGTACCGAAGGGGGCTACACTCGCGATTTCACACAAGATGGCGCTCCTGTGGCCACCATTTATGACGCTTCGCGCCATTATATTGAGCAAAATATTCCGCTAGTTATTTTGGCGGGCCAAGAGTACGGCTCTGGGTCGTCGCGTGACTGGGCTGCCAAAGGCACGGTATTGCTTGGCGTACGAGCCGTTATTGCTGAATCCTACGAGCGTATTCACCGCTCTAACTTGCTAGGTATGGGTGTATTACCGCTGCAGTTCCCCGAAGGTCAGAATGCGAAATCACTGGGTTTATTAGGTGATGAGAGTTTTGAGATCACGGGAATTACGGCTTTAAATGAAGGGAAAATCCCTAAAACCGTACAGGTAAAAGCTGGTGATGTGAGCTTTGAGGCCATTGTGCGTATTGATACGCCTTCAGAGGCGGAATATTACCGTCATGGCGGCATTATGCAGTATGTGCTTCGGGGTTTAATGGCTTAAGGCTTGGTGTTTAAGGTTGGCGTTCTCCTCGGTCTGATTGCTGGGGGGCGCCAATTACTGATATCCTCTTCGTCCTAAGCGACGAGGCCTTCCGCGCATTTTGGTAAAAAGGGGTGGTTTTGATAACCACCCCTTTTTTGTTTTGGACTTATAGTTGCTTTTTGAGCAGATTGATCCAGTGGCTGGTAGAGACATCGTGCGCTTTAACACAAGGCTGGTCATTGAACTCGTCAATAATATCCGAGGCCAAGTGTTTGCCGTACTCTACGCCCCATTGGTCAAAGGGGTTAATGCCCCAAATCACGGCCTGCACAAAGACCTTGTGCTCATATAAAGCCAAAAGAGCCCCCAAATGGTAGGGGGTGAGGCGAGGCAGAACAATCAGCGTATTTGGTCTGCCACCTTGGTGAACACGATGTTTTGCTAACCATTCAGATTCTTTGGGAGTATGGCCTTGTTTGATGCACTCCTCGTAAGCCTGTTCTACGGTTTTGCCGCGTAACATGGCCTCGCGCTGAGCCAAACAGTTGGCAAGTAGACTTTGGTGGTGATTTTTCCAACGGTGATCGGCCTGTTGGCACATAATAAAGTCTACGGCGGCTCCATCACTACCCTGATGTAGCCACTGGAAAAAGGTGTGTTGGGCGTCTGTTCCTGGCATACCCCACACCACAGGTCCGGTAGGAACGGGCACAGGGTTTCCTGCAATGTCTACTGATTTACCTAAAGATTCCATTTCTAACTGCTGGATGTAGGGGACTAGGTGGATCAGACGGGAATCGTAGGGAGCAATATTTAAGGAAGCTATACCCAAGACACTGCGGTTGGCAATGCCATGTAAGGCCATTTGCACCGGGGCATTGGATTCGATGGGGGCGGTTTCAAAGTGATGGTCCATAGCTGCTGCCCCAGAGTGCATCCCTGCCACTACGTCGGAGCTTACGCTAAGTGCCGTGGTTAAACCCACGCTAGACCATAAGGAAAAACGTCCGCCAACCCAATCCCAGAGTTTAAAGATATGACGTGGAGCCACGCCCCATTCGGCGGCTCGTTCGGGGTGGGCTGTAATCGCAACCACTTGATCAAATGGGTTTTTGACACCAGCCGCCTGCAACCATTCCAAAGCACGTTGACCGTTTTGCAAGGTTTCGGCTGTGGTAAAGGATTTGGAGGCGACGACCACTAAGGTGTCATGAGGGTTTAGGTCTGCGAGTCCAGCCTCGATAGCATGGCCATCAATGTTGGCAACAAAGCGTACCTCTCGCCATAGCTTGGTATAGCCAAAAGCACCAACACTTAAACGCACACCCCAATCACTACCTCCTATCCCAATGTGCACGATATGACGCCAACGTCGGGCTAAGTCGGCATCCCGCACAAAAGTATTGAGGCGTTCGCGTTCGTGCATCACATCAGCCGTGGCCGCAGGAGCACGCAACAGGTTGTGCCAGGCTGCACGGTGTTCTGTGGGGTTGGCAATGCCACCACTTAAGAGTAATTTGCGCTGCTCTTGAAAATGACGTTGTTCCAGTAGCTCCGCTGCGGCTTGCTGCAAGGCTGGGCTCTGACGTTGCCCGCTAAAGTCCACAGACAGACCCGCCGCATCGATTAAGCATAGTTGCTCTAAATCGGGTGTAGCCTGTTGCACAGCCTGCGTAAAAGTGGACCAAGCGGGAAGCTGTGTAAGTGATAAGGATTGCATGCGAATTAAATGTGATTAATTGGGATTGGGCATGGGTTTATTATCTAGGATCGCTAAAACACCACGAACTAAGCGATAAATATTCCAAATGGCCGTAGCAAATAAAATAATAATACCAATACCAATGAAAACCGTAATCATACCTAATATCGCCAAACCTAAACTAATCCAAAAAGTACGGATCTGCCAAGTGAAATGGCTGGCTAGCATAGGATCTTTAATTTCAGTGCGTTTTAGGTAGTTGATAATAATTGCGACGATAGTGGGAATGCCACCTAAAAAATAACCAGCACCATAAAGTGCATAAATAATAATGACTAATTGGCGTTGATTCGTAGGTGGTTCATTCACAGGGACGGCCTGTGGAGTAGGGGTAGGATAAGTCATAAGAGTCAATAAAAGGTAATGAATCAGTCAGTATAAAGCCAAGAGCTTTATGGTGCATGCCATATAATAGTACCCAAACAAACCTATAGCCGTCTGCATTTGAAAAAGAGTGTTAGGAATAGGTGTCCAAACCTTAACGCACTGTGTACTTAGCTTGCTCTGTTAACGTTGTAGTGCACCAAAGGATAGCTACAGAGCTATTCTCGTTATTTTTAAGTAGGATGACATGCAAAAACATAAAGTTGCCGTAATGGCAGGAGATGGGATTGGTACCGAGGTGATGCCAGAGGGGCTACGTGTTCTAGAGGCGGTCACGCAAAAACACGGTATTGAAATGGAGTACACGCATTTTGATTGGTCTAGCGCTGACTATTATCAAAAGCATGGTGCGATGCTGCCTGAGGATTGGTTTGAGCAGTTAAAAGGCTTTGATGCGATTTTGTTTGGTGCGGTGGGTTGGCCCGAGATCGTGCCGGATCATGTGTCGCTTTGGGGCTCGTTGCTGAAATTCCGTCGTGACTTTGATCAGTACATTAATATGCGACCTGTGCGATTAATGCCGGGCGTGCCTTGTCCATTGGCCAACAAAAAACCAGGTGACATCGATTTTGTGGTGATCCGTGAAAACACAGAAGGCGAATACACTAATTTGGGTGGTAAGATTTTTGAGGGCACCGATCGTGAGGTTGTGATCCAAGAGTCTGTGTTCACACGCATTGGTGTGGATCGTGTGTTGAAGTATGCCTTTGAGGTGGCGCAGAGTCGGCCAGCTAAGCACCTAAGTTCTGCGACTAAATCTAATGGTTTGGCGATTAGTATGCCTTACTGGGATGAGCGCTTGGTTAATATGGCCGAGCAATACCCAGAGATCCGCTGGGACAAACACCACATTGATATTATGGCCGCGCGCTTTGTGTTGCAGCCCGAACAATTTGACGTGGTCGTAGCGTCGAATCTATTTGGTGATATTTTGTCCGACTTGGGTCCTGCGTGTACGGGAACTGTAGGTATCGCGCCTTCGGCTAACTTAAACCCAGAGCGTCACTTCCCTTCTTTGTTTGAACCGGTGCATGGTTCAGCCCCTGATATTGCAGGCAAAAACATTGCAAATCCAGTGGCTATGATTTGGTCGGCGGCAATGATGCTAGAGTTTTTGGGTCAGGGCGATGCCAAATATCAAGCGGCCTACGATGACATGATGCAAGCGATCGAGCACAGCTTAGAGCACGGTCCACGCACGGCAGATTTGGGTGGCACGGCGAGCACCACCGAAGTAGGTCAAGCCATTGCTGCTTTGATCGCGTAGTTATTTTTATCGGTATCCATAACGCAAAAAAAGTCACCAATCGGTGACTTTTTTGTTTCGAATGAGTGATAATTTATCAGATTGCGGGAAAAGCCTTGTCGTACAGGGCGGGGATGAGTAGCACGGACGGTACCGCCATCCTTTGACGCTAATTACTTGGGGCGGCGCATATCAAATAGGGTGTCATCGGTGATTTCATAGTAATCACCGGGACCACCACCACGCAAAATGGGGCGACCAGAGGCGCAATGGTAAATACCGTCTTTGATCAGATCCGGAGAAATGTGTACGGCCACGGCCTCGCCTAAAACCATCCAGGTATCAAGCAGCTTGCCTTCGTGATCCGTGAGCTGAAAGTGTTTGGTGACTTTGCATTCTATAGAGGCACGGCTTTCACCCACGCGTGGTGCGGCAATGAGTTGGCTGGCAATAGGGGTCAATTTAGCAAATTCAAATTCATTGACCGATTGCATGGTGCTGGTTTGGTTCATGGGCTCAGCCAAATCACGGGAAGCTAGGTTCCACGTGAATACACCGGTTTCAATCGCATTACGGACACTGTCTTTATAACCTACGCTGGAAAAGGCAATGATAGGCGGCTGATAATTAAAAATATTACAAAAGCTATAAGGAGCCAGGTTTGGATTGCCGTCCGCGTCTTGGGTACCGATCCAACCAATCACGCGGGGTCCTACGATGGAGCTAATCGGATCATGGCGTAGACCGTGACCTTTTAGAGGCTCGTAAGAATGATAGTTATTCTGCACAGTTGTCTCTTTTAGTAAAGCAAAAATAGAATAGGGTTCGGGAATATCCCGATAGGAACTCACATACTTTACAACTAAAATAATTAATCGGCAAGATGCCGATTTCCTGGTCGTTCTTGGGTTTTAGCTGTATTGCCCAATGCTTTTTGGGGCCATTACTATGTCACCGAACTCGACACACTGGCAGGACTTTACCTCGAATGACGTTGATCAGGTGCAGTCCTCTGTCAGCTCCATGATTAAACCGCATCGCCTTAGCTTAAAAAAGGCCTCGCAGCCTTTGCAAACACGGATGCGATTTGCTCAATTTGGTCAAATTTCCTTAGTACGCTTAGGCTACGGGGCAGATGTGCGCATCCAGCCTGATGAGCTAGCCGGTTTTTATCTGATTCAATTACCCCAGTATGGTCAGGCTTTGGTACGTTGTGGCGGGGAGGAGGTTGAGTCTTCTCCGAAGGTCGCAACCGTATTAAATCCCAATGCCGAAATTGATATGGTTTGGCGTGCCAATAACGAACAATTAATGCTAAAAATCGATCGTTTTTTGATCGAACAATTGGTACGGGGCATGGATATGGATGTGCCCGAGTCAGGTTTGGTGTTTCCGGTAAAACTCGAAGGCCATTTGTCCGTTAACTGGCAGTTAATGATGCGATATTTAGTTGACTGCGCACGGCATGCGGAATCCATCTTACAGTCTCCTTTATTAATTTCCCAACTAGAACAGTTGGCAGCCACCACCTTTTTGGGGGTGCACTCACCGCTGGCCCCAGAAAAACCACGGGTGCAGGGCAGGGTACTACCTAAACATATTCGTTTGGTAGAAAACTACCTCTATGAACATGCCGATCAGGTGATTCGCGTAGAAGAACTGGCGGCTTTGGCTCAGATCAGTATTCGTAGCTTACATGCGGGGTTTAAAGAGTACTGTGGCATTAGTCCTATGCAGTATTTACGTCAAATCCGTTTAGATCGAGCGCGGACCGACTTACTGCAGACCGAGGACGCAACCACTTCGGTAGCCGATGTGGCGTTGCGCTGGGGTTTTATGCACCAAGGTCGCTTTAGTGCAGAGTACAAACAGCGTTTTGGTGAAACCCCAAGCCAAAGTCTACAGCGCGCTCGCGCCTGATGCCTCTATTTTTTGGCGATACGCTGGGCCGCCAAATAGCCGGATTGCCCACCTAAACCAGGACCTGGGTGCACTGAGGCACCAATATGATGCAGGTTCGGTACAGGTGTTTTTCCTGTACGAGCTTTGGACTCACCCGCAAAGGGCCGCATAAAGAAAAATTGATCCGGTGAGCACACGCCAGAATAAGGATCACCACCCACTAGGTTGATATTCCATTGTTCTAGATCAGCAGGACTAAAGGCACGATGACCAATAATATGTTGGGTCCAACCGGGCATCACACTTTCTAAACGCTGCTTGACGCGCTCTACCATAGCCTCACGCACCGCTTCGTTCCATTTACCATCGGCAGGCACAGGGATTTCATTGGCCGCATCGGCTTTGATGCTAGAGGGCATATCCTGCATTTGCACCCATAAAATCCAAGAACCATCAGGGGCTCGGGTGGGGTCTACGGCCACAGGCTGGCCTACTGCTAAGGTGGGCTTGCTTGGTAGCCAACCGTTATTGGCTTCCACCACAGAGGCGCAGACTTGTTCCATGCTTTCCGTTACGTGGACCATGGGAACATGGATCAGTTCTTCGTTAATCCAGGTGGGTTTTTCTTTTAAGGCAAAATGAATTTGCATACCACCACGTCCGTAGCGGTAGGCTTTGGCTTGATCTTTATAGCGTTGTTCGGCATTGGGTAATAACTGTTCGTAAAGCTGATTAGGCGTTACGTTACACACCACGGCTTTTTTGGCTAAGTATTGCTCAGAGCCAACACGTACGCCGGTGGCTTTGCCATTTTCAACCAGGATCTGATCCACGTGTTTGCCTGTGAGAACGCGACCGCCCCTTTTTTCGATGATCTTGATAAAGGCTTTGACGATGTTGTAGCTGCCGCCCTCAACCACTGGCATGCCCCCTGCGACTACAGCAGAAAAGGTGAGTTTGCCAATGAGTGAGGAAGAGGCTTCGTCGGGGCCTAAGCCGCTGTGCAACACCCACGGCGCGATCATGGCGCGTGTGGCGTCACCTTGTAGTTCACGTTCAGCCCAACGACGAAAGTTTTCTAGAGACTGAGAGGCAAACTGCATCATGCCGTCTACGCCGCGTTCGCGCCAGGATTTGAAAACTAATTTGCTGGTCTCCCAGCTGTACGGTTCGCCGCCCATTAAGCCAAAGACTAAGGGGGCGTCTGGACCAAACATGTTGGCTGCTGCGGCACCCACAGCATCCCCATCACCAGGGGTGATTTGGTTCAAGCGTTGAATGGTGTCATCCATGTCTTGACGCAAAGCAATGCCCACACCGTCGGGCGTGGCTAATCCGGTGCTATACGAGCTGCTTACAAAGCGTACGCCGGCTTCCTCTAGGGGTTTAGCGAGCTCGGCATAAGCAGGTCCCCCTACAAAAAGGGGGTACCAGCTAGAAAACACATCATGAGTAAAACCGGGGAAAAGCGTTTCGGTGCGTATACAGCCACCGGCAACGGCATTACGTTCTAATACGGTGACGTTGAGACCGCGCTCAGAAAGTAGGGCGGCACAACTGAGTGAGTTCATGCCACTACCTACAATCACCACATCACTTTGTTGCTGCATGGATGTCTCCTTGATGCTGTGCTTATAGGTCTATGCGAGTGAACTTGCCGCGATGGAAAACGGCTGGCTCGTGTTCGGTAATAGTGCTATGGCGCACCACACGACCAATAAATAGGGTGTGGTCGCCGCCTTCGTGCTGACGATAGTTTTCACACACAAAGGTAGCAACACAGTCATCAATTAGGGGGACACCTTCCTCGCCATCCACATGAGAAACCAGGGCAAACTTGTCTTCGACTTTGGAGTTGGCAAAACCCAAGGCCGCCTCGGTTTGGCTTTGGCTGATCACGTTAATCGCAAAATAATTGCAATTTTCGAATACAGATAAGCTTGGCGAATGGTTGACGAGGCTCCACATAATTAGTGGTGGCTCTAGGGATAGCGAGGAAAAGGAGTTAATGGTCAAGCCCACAGGCCGTCCTTCCGGAGTGCGTGTTGTAACAATGGCAACACCGGTAGGGAAATGGCCTAGTGCTTGTCTAAATGCGCGGCTGTCGAACAAGTTGACGTTGGTTTCGGGTTCCATAATGGCCTGTGACATGAGTTGACTCCTTAAAAATACTACAAATTAAGCGACCGCGGGTATTTGAGCTTTAGTCTGAACGAGTTTTTCAGCTTCGGCTAAATCGCCCCATGCTGGGTATAACACCGGTGGGTGATCAAAAGCATTGGCCATGAAATGAGCCAAACCTGGGTGCTGATCAGCACCAGTTAATAGAGCCAGCGCTTGTGGGGTTGGAGGGAGCAACATAGAGTTAGTCCAAGCAACAACCTGGTTGGCGTATTCCCAGTATTTTTCAAAGGTGGCTTCCATCCAGGCGCGATCAAATTGTTGCTCGCCGTGCTCTAAAATGCGGTCTAAGTATACTTGTGCACATTTGGCGGCGTTGTTAGAGCCTTGGCCTGTAATGGGGTCATTAACCACTACAGCATCACCCATACCCAACACAATATTGCCAGAGGGCAAAGTGAGCACAGGCTTACGCACTGTGGGAGGGAAGCTACCAGCTAGGTAGCCTTGATCGTCTGTGAGTTCGCAGTTACGGGCGCGATCGGCCTCCCAAGGGAGGAACTCTTGCAAGAAGGAAATGCTGCGCTCAAAGTGCTCTTGGGGACTCTTGGCATCACGGAAGCGATCCAGTGGGCCGCCAGGGATTCCTTCAAACACCATGATATCGCATGGACCAGATAGGGTTAGGGAGGGGAAGACGAAGTATTCGCCCACACCGGGGATAAAGTTAAAGGAAACGCGAGAGTATTCTGGAGTGGGCTCCAAGCCATGCACATAGGTTAACGCCAAGGCGCGTTGTGGCTTATCGAAAGGAGAGCGAGAGGCGTCGCGTTCAAACAAGCGCACCACATCACCTTTACCCGCAGCTAAGATGGTCAATTCGTATTCATTGCTGATGCGTTCTAGTTCAGCTACACCTACGTCCTCGAAGAACACCTTACCACCACGTTTTTCGAACTCCTCGATCCATATCGGCATTTTGAGGCGTTGGTCAGTGGCTTGGGCGACGCGATCTAGGCGGCCGCTCCAGTCGACAGCTTTGGTGTCAGGCTGCTCTGGGTTAGGTAGTGCAAAGCCAATGCCTTCGACGGGAGGGCATTCGTCTTCCCAGTAGTTGATGCCTAGACGACGTTCTACGTCTAGCGCATTAGCAAACATACACTGACTCGACATCACACGTCCTTGGCGGACTTGATCAGGAGTGCGGTTTGTGTAAAGGGCGACCTCGTAACCTTTGTCTAAGAGGCCGAAAGCCACGGGCATGCCAGCTTGGCCGCCACCGATAATTGCAATTTTACGCATAATAAGTCTCCAGGTGCTTTTTTGGGATAGTGGTTTATTCAGCGAGTTTAGGAATAGCAGGTACGTTTTGTTCTGGACCCATGGCGGAGTAACCACCATCTACGGCGTAATCGGCTCCGGTCACAAAACTTGCGGCATCTGATAAGAGGAATGCGACCACTTCGCCCACTTCTTCAGGGTCACCCACACGACCTAACATGTGAAAGGGGGCAGCCACACGATCTGTTTTGGCGCGATCGCCACCGGTGATTTCATCCATGACACGTGACCAGGTCCAACCAGGCGATACGGAGTTCACGCGGATATGATCAGCAGAGAAATCCATGGCTAGGCTGCGAGTTAGCTGCAAAATAGCTGCCTTGGATACGGGGTATAACCAGCGACCGGTTTGTGCAATCGAAGAGGAAATAGAAGTAAAGTTCACAATGGCACCGCCGTTTTGTTGCTTGATGAACGGACGTACGACCTTGCTCATTTCTACGGTGCTGACCACATTGATATTGAGGGCAGTGAGCCAGTCTTCGCGGCTGGAGTTCATGCCTTCATCTAAGTAGGAGCAGGCTAGGTTCACTAAGCCATCAACGCGACCGAAGTGATCCTGTACGGCCTGAGTCGCCGCGGCAATGCCTTGGTCATCGGTGATATCGACTGGCCAGAAACGTGCCTTGCTTTGGTCCTTACCTACAGCGGCTTCACCACCTTTGGTATCAATATCAAACACAGCTACGCGGGCACCATAACCAAGCAGTACATCCACTACACCAGCGCCTATACGTGTGGCGCCACCGGTTACGATAATGACTTTATTGTTTAAGCCTTTCATGAGAAGCTCCTTTTTGATCTAGTATGGTTCAGATAGTAGAGAGCTTGTTTTTGACGGTCTATCCAGTTTTCGCAACGCTTATCCACATAGCGCATATACTTGCTGTTTCTAGGGAAAACCCCCATCAAAAACCTCCTAAAAAACAGGCGGCAAGGCATGTAACCGGTTGATAATCATGCGGTATTTTTACTTTATATTTGGATTTTTTAGTTCTGATGTAGTGAGTTTGCACATAAAAAAACGCCTGCATAAGCAGGCGTTTTCAAGCGAGTCTAAAGAATGAATTATTCTTTGCTTAGTTCTTCGATTTGCGCGCGGTAAAACTCAAGAGCGGCTTTGCCGTCTACGTTTTTCTTTGCTGCCGCAGCGATCCAGTCGTTTTCAATAAAAGCGAGATCGGCTTTTAGTTTGTCTAGCTCAGCACCCTCTACGTGGTAGGTTTTTAAGCCGGCATCGGTAAGGGTTTTGATGGCTTTGACTTCGGACTGTTGCCATTTGTCGCCAAAGTCACGGGCGATATATTCGCCAGAGATTTTTTCGATGGCAGCACGGTCAGCTTCGCTGATGGACTTCCATTTGCGTTCGTTCATGAACATGTATTGGCTGGATTTGCCAAAACCACCGGGTACAGCTACAGCGCTTTTGATGAGTTTGTCTAGCTTAAAGTTTTCCATTTGATCGTATTGGAAATACAAACCATCAATCACACCGCGAGAAAGCATTTCATAGCTTTCGGAGGCGGGAGCGTTAACGGTCACACTGCCCATGGCTTTACCGATGCTATCAAACAGTGGGCTAGGCGAACGTAGCTTAAGACCGTCTAAATCGCTGATGCTTTTAATTTCATCTTTATTTGTGAAAATGACCGTAGCGGGACTGGTCCACACACCCATTAATTTCACACCACGATGCTCATCGGCATCCATCATGAATTTTTCATAGGTGCGCCAGTAAGCCACCGAGTTAACCCCACCGTCTTCGGTAGTGAAAGGCAACTCTGCGAACTCGATAAGAGGAAAGCGTGTGGCCGTGTAGCTGTGTACGGACATGCCCATGTCGGCCACACCGTTACGTACTAAGTCTAAGTGAGCCTGGGGCTTACCGAGTGGGTTAGTAAACTCGACTTTAACGCGACCTTCGGTGACTTCGCTTACCTTAGCAGCCCAGGGCTCGAGCATTTCTTTGACGATGTAATGCGCTGGGGGTAACCAGTTGGAAAAGCGTAAGACGGTGTCCGCGGCCTGAGCACTGCTGATGGGGGCGATGGCGGCGGCTAAACCTAGACCAAGTGTGGCCCCTAAGCGTTTGATTAGTTTCATTTGTCTGCTCCTACATTTATGGGTAATTTTACTAATTAGAAATGACTACATACTGTTGGGAATCACGAGGGCAATCCAAGGCACTAAAACCAAGATCGCCAAGCGAATAATGTCGGTGATCACAAAGGGACTGACCCCGTAAATGACCGTACGTAAAGGAATATCCGGCATGACGTTTTTAATCATGAAGATATTGAGCCCTAATGGTGGTGTAATGAGGCTAATTTCAGCGGCCACCACCACAACAATGCCGAACCAAACCAGATCAAAACCCAAGGACATCACAATAGGGTAAAAGATGGGTACGGTGAGCATCACCATGGACATGGTTTCTAAAAAGCAGCCCAACACTAAATAAATCAGGCAGATCATGAAGATCACCATGATGGGGGACATTTCCAACCCATTGATGAATTCAAGTAACTGCTGAGGCAGTCCAGCTATCGTTAAAAAGTTGGTGAAAATAAGCGCACCAATGACGAGGGCGAACATAATCGCGGTGGTTTGAGCCGCCTCTACAAGAACGGTTAGGTACAGTTTGGGCTGCCAACCACGGCGTTTCAAAGTGATTAAAAAAGTACAGAAAGCACCAATACCGGCGGCTTCGGTGGGGGTAAAAACCCCGCCATAAATACCACCCATGATCACGACAAAGAGCAAGGTAATGGCGAAAACACCTTTAGTGGCGTGCAAACGCTGTGTCCATGAGCTTTTTGCACCGGGTCGGCCGAGTTTGGGATTGATGGTGGTTAACAGTAATACCGTTAGCAAATACATCACTATGGCAATAAAACCAGGTAAAAATCCCGCGGCAAATAATTTACCGATATCGGTTTCGGTCAAAATACCGTAGACCACCATGATGATGCTGGGGGGAATCAGAATCCCCAACGTACCCCCGGCGGCAATACTGCCGGTGGCCAAGCTATCAGCATAGTTGTATTTGCGCATATTCGGCATGGCGACACGGCTCATGGCGGCGGTGGTGGCCATGCTGGAGCCAGACAGCGCACTAAAGGCGCCACAAGCCAGGATGGTGGCCATGGCTAAGCCACCACGCAGATGGCCAATAAAGGCATTGGCGGCAGTATAGAGATCGCGAGACAGGCCAGAGGCATTGACCAGGTTACCCATCAAAATAAAGAGGGGTAGTACCGTAAAGCTATAGCTCATGCCGGTATCAAAGGCGGTTTGAGCGGCCATGGTATAGGCGGCTTCGATGCCTGTGTAGTAACTGAAGCCTATGGTGCCAACGAGCAGCATGCCCCAAGCAATAGGTAAGCCTACAAATAGGCTGAACATTAAAACGGCTAAGCCCAGTAAAGAAACTAACATAGTGTAAAAAACCTCGATGGCTTAGGACTGGCTAGGTGATACAAACAGGTGCATGAGGGCCGCGATGGCTGACATGGCTGTGAAAATGGCGATGCCAAAGGCAAAGGGGGCAATAGGTAACTGTAAGGCGTTACTCATATCACCATAATCCGCGAGCTGCAGGCCATGTCGCCATAAGAAATAGCTGAGAATGGCTAAACCGGTGGCGGAAATCAGTGAGAGCATTTTTTGTTGGATGGTGCGAAAAATAGGCCTCATCCATGCGTCTAAAACCGTAACGGTGAGATGTTGTTTATGCCACGTTACACGTGGCAATGCCGCAAAAACCAATATGCCTAATAACAGCTCGTTGCTTTCGTAGGCGCCATGTAAAGGCGAATGAAACACATAACGTCCCACCACATCGATGGTGGTGATACAGGTCATTAGCACCAGTAATACGACGCATAGCGCATCTAAAACGGTTTCCAACGCACGTACCAGTCCGCTTTGGCTGCGAACTAACTGCATACCGGGTAAATCGTTGTCCATGTTGTCTCCGTCTAGGACTGATCGTTATCATTGTTGGATAAGAAAGGACGCCGATTAGAACGTCCTTTTTAGTAAGTAGCTATCAGACTAAATAGTTTACTTGTTAATAGATTCAAGGAAATAGAAAATAACCCTTATCAAGATTACATCGTGATAGCGCTCACACTGGCTCCGCCGCAGACATACAGTGTTTGGCCTGTGACAAAGCTGTTTTCTGGCGCACAGAAAAAGGCCACTGCACGGGTGATGTCATCGACTCGACCGAGGCGTTTAACGGGAATGTTGGCAGCCAATTGCTTTTCACGTTCGCTGCCAGCATCGATGACGTCGTAAAACATGGGGGTTTGAATGGGGCCAGGGGCCACGACGTTAACGGTAATGCCCTGACCAGCCAGTTCTAGCGCCCAGGTACGTGCCATACCGATCATGCCGGCTTTGGTGGCAGAGTAAGCGGAACGGGTTTGCAAGCCTAAGGCGCCACGTGAAGACATAAAGACCACACGACCAAATTGCTTTTCACGCATGGAAGGCAGGATGGCTTGCATGATTTGAATGGCAGAGCCAAGGTGGATTTGCGTGAGGCCTTGGAGCTCGCTGAGCTTGACGTCCTCGAGTAGGTTTGGCCAAATCACACCGGCGTTATGCACAAAGTGTGTGACTTCGTATTTGGCAGCGATGTCCGCTGCTGCTTTAGCCGTCGCGGCTTCGTCTAGTAGATCGACTTGTACTTGTACCAAGCGTTCGTGATCCCAGTCCAAGGTTTTACGAGCCATGGAAATCACGGTGTAACCTTGTTCAATATAGTGTTTGCACAGGTCGGCACCAATACCAGCGCTGCCGCCGGTCACAATAACGGTATAAGAAGTGGACATAAATAGATCCTTGGCTTTTAGAAGTTGTTTGGGGCGTAAGCGACTAAAACACCTACCCCTGCAGCATCTAGCTCTAGGGCGAGCTCAGTGCGAT
The DNA here is from genome assembly GCA_012839585.1 of Alcaligenaceae bacterium. Classification (GTDB taxonomy): domain Bacteria; phylum Pseudomonadota; class Gammaproteobacteria; order Burkholderiales; family Burkholderiaceae_B; genus Paenalcaligenes. The sequence continues at coordinate 24,627 of DUNB01000069.1, forward strand.
CGCCGGTTTGTAAGTCATCTTTGAGGTGGGCAATAGCAACGGGACCACAGTCTAGTTTGACAGTGGCAATACGCCAGGGGAGCTGTTCTTGGAAGTACGGCTCATTACTATGACGCAGCGTGGAGGAGGCCATCACGGTTGCCTGCTGAGGAACCGCTTGCCAGGGTAGATCATCGTGCAAGCAGTTCGAACACACGTCACGAGGCGGGTATTGCACTGTCTGACAAGCAGAACACACTTGCAGCGCAAATGTGTTGTTTTCTGCGGCGGTAGTTAAGCCCGCTGCTGCAGCACTACGTGTGCTGGGAGGTAGGGGGGTACTCATGCTTGACCTCGCTTTAAAATGGCAGCGGCAGTACAGATGCCTCGATCATAGTTAATCATGCCAAATCCAGAGACCATTCCAACTGTGGCACCTTCGACTTGGGTGTCTGCTGCGGTGTGGGTGAGCTGGCGTAAGGCTTGTACCAAACCTAGATAGCCCCCTGCGGCACCAGCCTGACCGACCGAAAGTTGACCACCGGAAGTGTTAAAGGGAAAGCTGCCGTCTATGGTGAAGCTGTTATCACGAATAAACTGAGGGCCTTCGCCTTTGGCACAAAAACCGAGGTCTTCGAATTGCAGTACATTAATGACGGGGTAGTCGTCATAAGTTTCTAAAAAGTCGATGTCTGCTGCAGTCAACTGAGCCATGCCATAGAGCTCGTCAATATCCATTGCCCAACCACCACGGTATTGCACGGGGTCTTCGGGAAAGGCATTGTGTCGCTCGATGGTGCCTAGGATTTCTACATAAGGCAGTTGTAGCTGTTCGGCTTGCTCGCGACGCATGACCAAGTAGCCTTCGGCCCCAGCACAAGGCATGACGCAATCAAATAAATGGATGGGATCCGCAATAGGGCGTGCCTCCAGATATTGCTCTAGACTTAATGGTTTTTTCATTAAGGCGTGAGGGTTGCGTAAGGCGTTATCACGTTGGGCCACGCAGAGCTTACCGAAGTCTTCTCGGGTGGCTCCGTAGTGTTGCATATAGTAGTCGGTGAGCAGAGCAAAGCTGCCATTTGGACCGGCTGCACCGTAAGGATAAACCGCGTCCTGAGAAAAACGAGAAAATCCACTGACGGTGTTTTTAAAGGATTCGCGCTGGTTGGTATCGCCGGCGATGCAGGCGACGATAGAGGCATCGCCACATTGCACAGCACGCGCCGCACGTCGCATGGCCACGACGCCGCTGGCCCCACCCATAGGGATGTGGTCCAGCCAGCGGGGGCTCATTTGAAAGTGCTGCATCAAACCCACAGCGGTATCGCTACCTAGCGTAAAGCTAGATACACACACACCATCAACATCGTCTTTTTTTAGGCCACTTTGGGCAATCAGTGTTTTGAGGGCGGTGCCCAGCCAACGGTGCGCACTGTGCTCAGAAAAGCGCTCGTAGGGAATGGTGACAGGGCAAACCAACACCACATCAGTATATGGAGTGCGCTGAGTCATTAAATTTCCTGACGCTTTTTAAGATGGTTGGTATCTACGCATTCAGGGTGCTCAAGAAGTTCCAAAGCCAGTTTTTTGAGCTCACCACGTTGAATTTTATTGGTGGAGGTTAACGGTAAGGCGTCTACAAAGACCACATAACCGGGTACCTTAAAGTAGGCCAGTTGGCTCAGACCCCACTCAACGATTTCGGTGGCCAGCTTTTGTTTGGCTTCTAGGTTATCTAAGGGTTTGTTAGGCACAATTAAGGCCATGACCTCGTCACCGCGTATATCGTCTGGCACAGCAGCAACGGCAATGGAGCGAATCGCTGCGTTTTGCTGCATGGCATTTTCGACCTCAACCGCAGCAATGTTCTCACCACTGCGACGGATTACGTTGCGTTTGCGATCAATAAAGTGCAAATACCCGTTCTCATCGCGTCTGACGATATCACCAGTGTGGAACCAGCCGTCAGCCCAGGCTTCGTCAGTGGCCGCTTGGTCTTTCCAGTAGCCAGAGAAAAAGCCGCGACGTGGGTCAGCGCCCGAATGTCGTACCAGCAGTTCGCCATTCGTGCCGTTAGGAACGGGGTTGCCCTGGTCATCGACCAATAGCACCTCTACCTGATCGGATTCTTTACCAAAGCAATTTGTACCGATGTAGCGGGGCTCTTCGTTGGCAATAATACAGGCTGCGGCACCGGTTTCGGTCATGGCCCAGGCCTCTAGGAGCGGGAAGCCAAAGCGTTCTTCGAAGGGCTGATGCAAGGAACCATCGACGCCCGCGCCAAAACCAAAACGTACCTCATGGTTTTTGTCGCTTTCGGTCATTTCGAGTTTCATCAAAATCGCCGGCATAACACCTAGGTAGTGCACCACAGTGGCTTGCGATTTGCGTACGGATTCCCACCAGGTTCTGGGGTGGAAACGATCCAGTACGATCAAGCAACCACCTGTTTTGATCATGGCCATGGTTGAAGTGGCCAAGGCATTCATGTGGAACAGAGGTAGCGGGGTCAACATGCGCTCGCGACCTTTATGCAGAGTGGCTAGGCCCCCTACATCGGCATACCATTCACCCGACAGGTGAAAATAGGCGTTGGAAAGCATGCAACCTTTGGGGCGACCGGTGGTGCCTGAGGTGTACATCAATGCACACTCACTTTCCATGGTGATGGGTTGCCCTGCTTGAGGTGCGGGAATAAGGGCGGCAGGAGGCGTTTGATCAGGAGTGATCAGACCCATTTCCTGACCGGCTTTGGCTGCCGCCTCGCCCAAATCCGCATGACGGTTCGGGGTGGCAATAGCCAAAATCATTTCAGAGTGACCAATCAGGTACTCGAGCTCGGCGCTACGTAAGTCCGGATTAATAGGCACAATGGATGTACCCAGTTTGTTCAGAGCGAGCCAATGGAAAATAAAAGCAGGGCGGTTCTCGAGCAAGATGCCGACTCGGTGCCCATGTCCATAGCCCGCTTGGGCGTATTGCTCTGTAAGACGATCCACTTCGGCAAGCGCAGTTGTGTAGCTAATGCTACCGGCGTCTATACCGTAGATATCAGCGGTCTCTTGGAGGACCATCATAAAGTCGTGGTCAGGCCACTGCTGTGCGCTTTGTTTAAACGCGGTGTAAATCGTGTGTCCCATCGGGATCTCCTACATAAACAACTGGATATTGCCAAATGGCGCGTCGCAATTTAGCAAGTCAACGCGTTTTAAGCGCATGCGTAGCTGACCGTTATCGTTGACGATATGGTGTGTAGCCCAACCTACATACATGGTTTGCTCGTCACCACGGGTTTCCGTGTAGTGAAAGGCGGTGCGTACCTGATGTTCGTCTGCAGTAGCATCAAAATCGACGACGCGAGGCTGCTGTAAAAGGTGGTGGCTACGGCTTTTGGGCTGTTGAGAGAAGGTGCGCTGGCCGGCCAAACGTTCAATGCGAACCTTAAGCAGCAGCTTGTCTTCGTACATTAACGAAGCATGTAGCACTGGGTCGGTTTGACCATGCGCCAAAGGCATCCAGTAGTAGGCATCTTCGGTAAATAGGTCTAACCACTCTTCGAAGCGTTGTTCATCCAGGAGGTCGGCTTCGTGATAAACAAAATCAATTAAATCTTGGGCTGTGAGTTGTGCCATGGGAAAATCCTTTATATCAATGATCCAGAGGGATTAGGCGTCAACGCCCATGTATTTCAACCATGCTCGGAACTGCGCGCGCATTTGCATTTCGCTGGTGCCATTCACGACCACATTTTTTTGATCTTTTTCAGCGGGATCGTAGAGGCGACCAACGTTCATCCAATCGAGGCCTCGGCTCTTGAGTGCTTGTTGAGCACGTTCATACATTTCCAAGTCATCATGACCGACCACAGAGGTTGGCGCATTGATGAGTCTGTTGTACATGAGAGTGCGCTCTAAGAGCTTGTCTGGTGCGCCAACGAGACGGAAAGTCCAGGATTCAACCAGAGTTTTATCGGCAGCAATGGGCTTAAAAACACGTAAGGTTTGAATAGGCCCTTTGATCATGATGTTAGGGAAGTAAACGGTGTTATGACGTACATCACCTAAGATTTCTTTGGCGCGATCTTCGCCGTAGGCGGCAACCATCTGATCCCAATAGCCATCAATATCAGAGTATTCTGCGTGGATGGAATCGGAGACACCAGTATGACCGTGGCCATTTTCCCAGACTCGAATCCCCATGTTTTCATAGAACTCGTAAGGAGACATAAAAGGAGCGAATAGCTCTACTGCCATGGGTTTGGGTGTGCCTTCGGGGGCGTCTTCCCAGACCTTAATGGCCGTTCCGGCGGAGGATTCGTGCGCCACCATGGGGTGACAGGTGTCGGTTTGGTTGTCCACCAACATTTTCCAGTTACAGTTATGCATATAACGCATAACACCGCCGGCAATTTCTAGTTTGCCTTCGGGAGAGCGGTCGGTCATGTTGTCGATGGTGGAAAGAGACTCACCAAAGAAGTCCTCAAAGCTTTCGCCTTCGGGGCTGAGTCGGCAGAACACAAAGTCACGATAGACCTCAACGTTTTCGACTGGAGCCATGCCTTGACTGGCTTCGGAGCACTCAAAACCGGTGTCCTCGTAGCCCTTTTTAAGAGGGATTGCTAACAAGCGTCCATCGGTACGGAAGGTCCAGGCGTGGTAGGGACAACGAAAAAACTTCCCAGTGTTGCCACACGACTCGCCGGCGACTTTGACGCCTTTGTGCGGGCAACGGTTGTAAAGCACTTTGATGCTGTTATCGCTATGACGTACCATCACGACCTCTTCGGTCCCAACGGTAGTGGTGTAGTAATCCCCTTTGTTTGGGATTTGGCTAGCATGCCCTACGTATACCCAGGTATTAGCAAATAGCTGTTCCATTTCAAGTTGAAACAGCTCCTGATCTATGTACAGATCTTTATGGATTTCGGTGTCGCGTACTAGCTGGCGTATAGCGCCCGGATTATTACGATATTGATTCATGGCAAGCCTCTTACATATCGAGAACAAGTTTCGGGGATTTAGAGCGGGAAATACAGATCTGGATGACCTTGCCGCTGGCTTTTTCTTTTTCGCTGAGGAAGTAGTCGCGGTGATCGGGGATCCCTTCGAGCACATCAGCGGTACAGACACCGCATTCCCCGCGGTTGCAGTCATACATAGGGTCTTCGCCGGCTTCCTCTAGCACTTCAAGGATGGTTTTGTCAGCAGGCACCGTGAAGGTTAGACCAGAAAGACGTAGCTCTAGCTCGAAGGGCTGGTCGCCCTCTTGAGCAGAAGCCGTGATAAAGAGTTCAAAGTGGATATGGTCGCGATTCCAGCCACGTTCTGAGCCGATGGCCAACACGGCATCAATCATGCCTTGAGGACCGCAGACATAAATGTGCTGATCGGGAGTAAGGGTGTCAAAAAGCGCATTCAAATCAAATTGATTTTCGTCGTTGGTGTAGCAAACGAGTCGGTCACCTAACAGCAGGCTGAGTTCGTCTTTGAAAGCGAGCTGATTTTGAGCGCGCGCACTGTAATGCAAGGTGAAAGGACGCTGCTGCTGGGACAAGGTGTGAGCCATGCTCGCAATAGGTGTAATACCAATGCCGCCAGCAATTAACACAATGTCTTTTTCGTCTGTTTGAGCAGGCTCTAGAGGGAAGTCGTTAATAGGACCTACCACCTCAATCACCTCGCCAACCTTAAGTTGGTGCATGAATTTTGAGCCACCTTTGCCGTCTTCTTCGAGGCGTACTCCTAGGCGATACTGCTGCGGAGCCGCCTCCCAATCATGAGCAGGGTCCGTCACAATCAGTGAGTAACAGCGATGGTCTTGTTGTTCTGGAATTTGTACCTGAAGGTGCGCGCCAGCACTAAAGGTAGGCAGGGCCGATGCGGAAGGCGCCTCTAGTACGAATTCACGGATTAGTGGGGAAGCATCGCGGATATCGCGGATAACAAGTTCAAAAGGTTGCATCGCTTGTCTCAAGAGATAGTTATTGATATGAAATGTATTCTATTGGTGAATAGTTTAGTAATCAATATATTCTCAAGAATATAATGGAAAACCATTAGACGAAAAAAAGCCCCTTTATGGCTAAAGGGGCTTGATGATCGAAGGTTTGGAATTAGCTGTTTACGATAGCTAAAACACGTAATGGGCTACCAGAGCCATCTTCGATTTTTAGTGGGGCAGAGATAATCAATGCACCAGTAGGAGGCAACTGATCAAGGTTGCGCATACACTGTAGACCGTAGCGGTTTGCACCGTGCATGAGTGTGTGACAAGGCAAAGGTAGATCCCAAGACATGGATTTACCGGCGTCAGTGTTGATGGTTTCTACACCAAAACCGATCACATCACGTTCGATCATCCACTCGACGGCTTCTTTCGATGGGCCAGGAGTGTGAGGGCCGTCTTCGTGCATGTTGACGTAGGCTTCAGGGCCTTTTTCTTCTAGACGTTTGGACCAGTCAGTGCGGAAAAACACCCAGGATTTAGCTGGAATGCGACCGTGTTTTTCTTCCCAAGCTTCTAGGTATTCGGGTGTCAAAATCCAGTTGTCGTCTTTGGCGACTTCGGCGCTGGCATCAATCACTACGGCAGGGCGAATGAAGTTTTCTACAGGCACGGTATCAACGGTGGCGTTAGTGTGCTCGCTGCCGGATACCCAGTGGGCAGGTGCATCAAAGTGGGTGCCAGTGTGCTCACCACAGGTGAAGTTGTTCCAGTACCAGCCAGGACCTTTATCGTCGTATTTACTGATGCGCTGTTTGCTAAAGCCGGCGGTTTGACCAAACTGATCAGGCAATTGCAAAGAAGGGAACTCTTCGTTTAGGGGGTGTGTTAAATCAATGACCTTTACGCTTTTATCGTTTAAAGCTTGAATCATTAGGTCGAGTGCGTTGCTCATAGGGTTGTCTCCGTCCTTCTTCATAAATGGTAAAGACAGGGCATGTGTGAACATGCCCTGGGGCGATATTAGTTATCGCTATTTTCAAACTCTGCAGGGTCTGGGTTTAACTCGTCTGCATTGAAATTGTCATTGACAAAGGTGGCGGCGCTCATTGCACGACGGTTAACCTGAAGGTTAAACACGTCAAAACGGTTGTAGTGACCGGTGATATCGTGCATTTGGCGTGGCTGAATACAACGAGATAGATCGATATCGCCGTAAGCAATGCCTTCGTCATCGATTAAGGGTTCGCCAACGGTACGGCCATCAGGACCAATAATGCCAGAGAAAGCGCTGTTTTTACGGGCGAGTAAATCTCGGGCTTCGGGGTGCGAGGCGCTCATTAGCTCTACGATCTCTTCGGAGATAGTGGAACAAGAGATCACAGTAAAGACCTTACCCTCAAAGCAGTGTGCTGCAGCGCGTAAACGAATGGCCTCAGCCATGTCGTAATCTTTGGGTGCAACAGGCAAAGCAATGTAGTTAGCGGTGTGTACCATTTCCCCCTGTGCGAGCAAGCTAAAGCGCGCTAGGGTGTTGGTGTTTTCGCCGCAAGCCAAAGAACCCAAAGGTCCAATGTTGGTTTTGTGTACACGCATGGACGATGCATCACCTGGAGCCCAAGTCAGCTTTTCAGCCCAAGTAGGCACCAATTTGCGATGACGACCAATAATGCGACCTTCGTGGTTGATGGTCACAAGTGTGTTGTAAATCGTAGCGAAACTGTTCGGGTTGCGTTCGTTAACCCCAATCACTACGTTGATTTCGCGTTGGCGTGCCACCTGAGCAATCTGCTGGATTTCTGGGCCAGGGACCTCGATAGCTGACATAACGAGCTTTTCGAACCATGGGCTAGCCTCGACGGGATTCATGACCCAGCTCCAGTACGGATAGGCGGAAATGAATACCTCGGGGAAAGCCACGAGTTGGGCACCATTGTCGGCGGCTTCGTGAATCAGGCGGCAAGCTTTTTCAACGGTCGCGTCGGTGTTTAAAAACACCGGCGCGGTCTGAACAGCTGCAGCCTTGAATTTTGGCAATTCAAGCATGCATGTTCTCCTTAGTTTTTGGGTGTTACGTCCACGATGGAGTGACGTAATGTACCGATACCTTCTACAACAGCCTCTACCACATCACCAGGCCACATCCACTCTTGTGGATCACGACCTGCGCCAACACCTTCAGGAGTACCGGTAGCGATGATGTCACCGGGCTCTAGTGTGATACCAGCGCTGATGTCAGCGATAAGGTGGTTCACATTAAACAACATGTGTTTGGTGTTGGAGCTTTGTTTGGTTACGCCGTTTAGCGTTAGGCTTAGATCCAAGTTGTGTGGATCAGTGATCTCGTCAGCGGTAACGATGACAGGACCAAAAGGTGCGTAAGTGTCTTGGCCTTTGGAGTAAATCCACTGACCAGCGCGACGGCAGTCACGTGCACTTACGTCGATCATGACACTGTAACCGAAAACGTATTTTAGAGCGTCTTCTTTGGCTACACGCTGTGCACGTGTACCCATGATCACGGCTAGCTCAACTTCCCAGTCCATTTGCTGAGTGATGTTTTTGTTGTGCTCGATAGGATCGTTAGGGCCAATCACTGTGGTTGGAGGCTTGGAGAAGATCACAGGCTCTTTAGGTAGATCTGAGGATGTGTCTAAGGTACGGCTGGATTCTGCTACGTGTTCTACGTAGTTCAAACCAATACCGAAAATGTTTTTACGTGGGCGTGGGATAGGAGCCAATAGTTTTACGTTTGCCAAAGGAACGGCAACGCCTAGAGGCAAGTCGTCCGCGCACTCGTCTAGCAAGCGGCTGGTTGCGGCAACAGCGTTAGGACCCATGTCGATGAAATCGAGCATGTTGTCAGGCAAAGGCTGACCTGTAGCTAGGCCAAGTTCAAATAAATCAACCACTAGGTCGCCAACAATAGCACCTAGACGGCCAGCTGCAGCCACTTCGCTGCGGTAAGTAACAAGACGCATTTTTTTATCTCCGAAAGAAGAGGGGCACGCTGACGGAGCAACGTGCCAGATTCAGTTATTCAGTAATGATTTGGTGACCACCGTTTTCTGCTAGCGCTTCCTCGTAGTAGAGGTTTAGTGCTCGCATAACAGGTAGATCGTGGAAAGAGAACAGGCAGGCATCATCGCTGCTGGAACCATTGACGTGTTCATGGAACATCCAAGAGGGTACGCAGAAGATGTCGCGCTCGCGCCAGTCAAAACGTTTACCGTTAATAATGGAGTAACCTTCGCCTTTGGCCACTTGGTACATGATGCTACCTGTGTGACGGTGGGCTTTGGTGTGCTCTCCTGGACGTAGCATTTGCATGCTAGCACCCATGGTTGCCATCACCGGACCGCCTGTTAGCGGGTTGGTGTAGTCCATGATGATGCCGTCAAAGGGGCTACCATCAGTAACTTTGGCGTATTCAGTCAGTGCCTCGTAGGTGGGAGCCCACTCGTACTTGAGCAGTGGGGAGTAAGGTTTTTGCCAGTCATGTAGAACGGGTTTCAAACCAGGGTGTCCCCAAATATGCGTGGCATCGTTTACAGGGTAAGTCACCGCCTGAGACAGGTCTGGGTGTACCGCGTAAAAACCGGCCTCCATGGCATTCACAAAAGGAATGTCCAAGCCGTCTTGCCAAATACATGTGGTGCCCTCGGAGCTAACGCCGTGCTCATGCCAAGCACCGTTAGGTGTTAGCACAAAGTCGTTAGCACCTAAGGTCATTTTGTGACCATCTACGACGGTGTAGGCTCCGGAGCCTTCCATGATGAAACGCAAGGCAGAGGAGGAGTGGGAGTGCGCCGAGGCGGCTTCGCCTGGGTGCATTACCTGTAGACCTGAGTACAACCAGCCTACCGCAGCAGACACATCCTGACGACCGGGGTTATTTAGGTAAATAACACGACGACCTGCTTGCTCTGGGGTGACCAGATCAACGGAACGTAATACATATTCGCGTAGATCTTGGTAACGCCATAGCACGGGTACCGATTGGGATTTAGGCTCCCATGGCTCAATTTTATTGGCTACGTTCCAGAGGGCACCCGCTTCGAATTGTTCCAAATCTTTGTAGTATTTGATCAATTCAGGGGTTGCGGCCACGTTAGCACGTCCAATCACGTCTTCGTTATAGCTATCGTAACGTTCGTCACTCATGATGTGTCTCCTTAACCTTTTAGTACAGGGCGATTTTCATTGCGCTCTAACCAGTCTTGACCCCAACGGTATTGTTTGGGCCAAGTTACCTCGTGATAACCCAGTTTTGCTGCCTCGTGCAGTGGCCAGTTTGGATTTGCCAAGAAGCCACGAGATAGCGCACAAAGATCTGCACGACCGGCAGCAATAATGCTGTTGGCGTGGTCGGCTTCCATGATGGAGCCAACGGCCATGGTCGCGATGTTAGCTTCGTTGCGAACACGGTCAGCAAATGGGGTTTGATACATACGGCCGTAGATAGGCTGCTGTTCTGCGACCACTTCACCACTGGATACGTCAACGAGATCGGCGCCAGCAGCTTTGAATAGACGGGCGATTTCAACCGCCTCGTCTACGGTGGTACCGCCCTCTGCCCAATCAGTGGCAGAGATACGAACCATCATAGGTTTGTTTTCAGGCCAAACGGCACGCATGGCATTGAATACCTCTAGTGGGTATTTCATGCGATTTTCCAGACTACCACCAAACTCATCAGAACGCTGGTTCGTGAGTGGGGAGATAAAGCTGGAAAGTAGGTAGCCATGAGAGGCTTGTAGTTCTACACAGTCAAAACCGGCAGCATCAGCACGCTTGGTGGCAGCGACAAAGGCGTCACGCACTTGATCCATTTGCTCGCGGCTGATTTCAGCAGGGGTAGCACTGTCTGCATCAAAGGCAATAGCAGAGGCGGAGACTAAATCCCAGTTACCGGAAGCCAATGGTTTGTCAGCTTGTTCCCAACCGACTTGTTTGGAACCACGACGACCAGCATGGCCCAGTTGAACACCCATACGAGCACCGTTGTCTTGAACCGACTTCACAACCTTAGCCCAAGCAGCTGTTTGCTCATCGTTCCATAAGCCAGGACAACCGGGGGTAACGCGACCGTCAGCAGTAACGGCAGTCATCTCAGCCATTACCAAAGCGGCACCACCTAAAGCGCGTGCGCTGTAGTGAGTGTGATGGAAGTCGTTTACTAAACCGTCTGTGGCCGAGTATGTCAGGGTAGGCGCAAAAACAATGCGGTTTTTGAGCTTCATGTCACGCAAGGCGTAAGGAGTGAACATAGGTGGCGGTGGGGTTTGATCCGCCGCTAAATCCATACCGGCGTCTTTGGCAAACCAACGCTCAAATTGTTCGATGCCTTCTTGGTCACGTAGACGTAGGTTTTCATGAGAGATACGCTGTGAGCGAGTCAACATGGAGTACGTGAATTGCTCAGGTGCCATATCGGCGTAGCGGGCCACGTTCTCGAACCATTCGGTGGAGTTACGAGCGGCGTTTTGAATACGCAACACGTCTACACCACGAACTTTGCCGTATTCTTCTAAGGCTTCCTCTAGGGAATCATCATTTTTTAGATGCTCGGCCAAGGAGATGGCGTCCTCAAGGGCAAGCTTAGTACCGGAACCGATGGAGAAGTGAGCGGTATGCGCTGCATCACCCATGAGTACAAAAGGTGTTTTCTTACCGTCAATATTTTCCCAATGTACCCATTCGTTACAGATGACACGTGGGAAACGAATCCAGATAGCTGAACCACGTAGGTGGGTGGCGTTGCTGACCAGAGGGTTGCCATCTAAGTAAGGGGCGAAGAGTTCTTCGCAGTACTTGATGCCTTCCTCTTGGCTCATGTTATCGATGCCTGCTTTTTCCCAGGTTTCGTTCGGGGTTTCTACAATAAAAGTAGACATACCGTCCTCGAAACGATAGGCGTGTGCCTGGAACCAGCCGTGCTCGTTTTCAACAAAAATAAAGTTAAACGCGTCAAATACCTTTTTGGTACCTAACCAGACAAAGCGACAGTTACGCTCGTCGATATCGGGCTTGAAGCTTTCGGGGTATTTGTTGCGGATGCGGCTGTTAATACCGTCGGAAGCGATAACCAAATCAGCATTGTATTTACGTGCGATTTCGATCTCGTCTTCTACTACAGTTTCAAATACCAGCTCTACACCGACTTCTTCACAGCGAGCCTGTAGGATGTTAAGTAGTTTTTTGCGACCAATACCAATAAAACCGTGACCTTTACTGCGAATGGCACGACCTTTGAAATGCGTTTCAATGTCGTCCCAGTGGTTAAAGGCGTCACCAATGGTTTGCGCGGAGACTGGATCCGCAGTGCGCAAGTTTTCCATTGTGGCATCGGAAAACACCACGCCCCATCCAAACGTATCGTAAGGACGATTACGCTCAACCACCACGATTTCATTTTCAGGATTTTGTAGCTTCATCAGCAGACCAAAATATAGGCCAGCTGGACCTCCACCAATACATACGATTTTCATAGCTTTCCCGTATGGTTAATTACTGTTATTGATATATTCAAGTCAGTATATTTATTAATAAATAGTATACAAGTAAAGTAAGTAGGTAAAGTTAAACCACACGCTTTTACTTAGTATGCTGTCTTGTTATCCAAGTCATTGCAGAATTACGCTGTGATGGCTTCGTCTTCTAGCAAGTAAGCTTGCATAGGTTCACGAAGAAACTCAGGAATTTCGATGGCTTGGTGGGTTACCAGTGACGTGGTTACGATCACTTGTTGCACTTCCATGCGCAATACACCGTCTTTACCTACGCATTGCAAACGTAGCTGTAGTGAGCGACTGCCGATTTTTTTAACGCCAATACTGAGCACAACGTCATCGCCCATTTTGCTGATAGAGCGGAAATCAGCTTGTAGGTTTACAGTAGGCATACCTACTTTTTTTTGCGCAATCACACTGCTGAAACCCCCTGGAACCATGGAATCAACCCACTGTTCTAAGAGGTCGTTAAACATTATGAAATACTGCGGATAGAAAACAATGCCAGCGGGGTCGCATTCGGAAAAACGGATACGGTGCTCACTTGTGTACAGCTTTGATCCCATGCTTTTACCTTTACTACGTTAAAGCGCTATGCACTTTTAGTTAATCAAGATTTGGGTGATATAGGCATGAAGCGTAAACCCACATCACAGCTTTACCATGTTTTTTTGTGTGCCTTATTTGATTAAGGTTAATAAATGCACACGTAGCTGTCCTAAATGCTGATGTACGAGCTCTAGAGCATCGTGATCAAGCCCTTCGAAAAGTTCGGCCACCCATTGGTTGTGTTGTTTGGCCATTTGCTCAAAGGTCTTTTTGCCTTTAGGTGTTAAACGTAGAAGCCAGGCGCGGCGATCTGTGGGGCTGCTTTCACGAGAGACAAGACCTTCGCGAGAAAGCTCATCGGTTAAACCAGTTACGTTGCCACCAGTGACCATTAAATAACGGGACAATTCACCCATTTTTAGACCATCTGGGTAGCGATACAACTGAGCCATGTAATCAAATCGAGCTAAGGAAATATCAAAGTTGGCCCGTAGGCGACGACGTATTTCATCTTCGATTTGTTTGGCGCAGGTCATGAGTCGTAACCATAACCGTAAGCTGGCAGGGTCTTTAGGACCTAAACGGCCTTCGTAACCACTATCGTGATTGTGTTCTAGCACCTCATCCAGTTGCACTGCGTCTTGTTTCATTTTTTTTTCCTGTACATCACGTGTACAGGTCGTACTTGTGATGGTTAACAATAAGTCGATTGTTCTTAAATGTATTCTACTATAAATAGTTTAGTAGTGAAGCATTCGCCGACCTATCGTTAACCATAATAAATCACTAAAAATAGCGTTTTATTTACGCTAAAGCGTGTGATTTAAGCACCTTTTCTAACTCTTTACCGTGCTCGTCTGCCAGGGCTGCATCACGCATCGCTTGCAAGATATTAGGAGACACACGGTTGCTGTTGCGGTCCAACGTATCCATAACGGTATGGAAGTTTTTCAGACCACGCAGGTGTGTATCGCCGTAACCTTTGACCAAACGCTGTGTGCGTGCGATTTCCAAAGCCAGAGCGGGGTGAGCATGAGCATTGTCTGCAATGCGTTGTAGCCATTTTTCGATGCGCTCTTGCTCGACTTCGTAGCGTAGCGTTTTACGGCGCCAGCGTTTGAAACCACCTAAGGTGTTTAGGAGCAAGAAACCGCGTAAAGAGCTGGTTTGAATCACGCGACCTTCTTGGGTGAATTTGCGCAGTATTTTGTGCCCTAAGGAGCTAGGTTTTAGCAACCAACGACCCAGCTTTTTGCAAGGTAGGATTTCGCTGATTTCCTCAACACGTGGGTGCATGTATTCATTAATGGTCAAAATTTGACCATCGTCTAAACGCACTTCTTGCTGTACGCGCTCGAAACGGCTGCTGCGAGTTTTAAGCTCAGCCACACGAATGGCGTCCTCAAAAGACATCCACAAGGCCAAAAAGCGTCCGGTTTCGCGGATGAGCGCGGTATCGTCTGGGTGTGCTTTGCTTTGTATCTGCGTGAGGCGATCTAAGTAGAGCGTGGCGTATTCCACGTCCTGAAAATCGATCAGACGACGTACGCCTTCGAGAATAATGGACTGCGCATCGGCGGGGAAATCGTTACGAACACGATCGACCAACGCGGCAACTTTGGGGTTTTTAGGCTGAACAGATGCCACATCAATGGTTTTGGCATCGGTTTGCTTGTCCGCGGCCCCTTCGTTACCGACGCGAGCATACGCGCTAGCGAAAGCACGTAAACTGGGTTTGACCCCTACGCCACCACGTTCGATGGTGGCTTCAAACTGTTCGCGGCTAAAAGGCAGTACCCCAGAGGCTGACAAGGCACCGAATAAAACAGCACTGATCACACTACCGGTGTCTTCGGCGGCTTGGGCCATATCGAAGTGAATGTACTGTTTAGCGGCGGCACGGGTGTGTTCGATGAGCGCATCGCTGTCTACACGACCATCACCCATCGCGGTTTTTTCCGCGATGGAATACACACGGTGTGTGGAGGTGATCAGCGTTGTGCGGTCTTGGGTTACAAAGCCACGCTGTACAGCGCGGCCGGCTTCCATCAACTCGGAAGCCATGACTACGTCTACATCACCTGGGGTAGGCATCAATGCCAATACCGGCGATTTACCGTCTTTGATTTGGCTTTTGGGGAAAAGCTCCACGTAGTAAATGGTGGCACCGGTACGTTGCGCCACCCCTGCAATAGAGGTGGTTTGTGCTACGTAGTCGTTGTGTTCACCTAGAGCGACGATCCAGTTAGCTAATACGCCACCGCCTTCGCCACCCATAGCTAAAATTGCGATTTTGATTGGTTTTGCTTGCATTGGTTTAGACCTCGGGCGTAGTTAGAATGCGTACTGTTCACGTTTAGCGGCGTTACGACGCTGGAACCAGCCAATCACACCACGACGAAGTTTTTCACGGAATTTGTCCATGCCGGTTGGGTTGCTAATGATTTGCGCACGGTAGAAAGAAGGGCACAAAATAGCAGCGTGGGAGACCTCACCACACAAACCACAACCTACACAACTATTCATTACAGAGGCGACTGGGTCAGTACGTAGCGCATCTGGGTTCGGACGAATGGATAAAGAAGGACATCCAGACAAACGGATACAGGAGTGATCACCGGTACATGTATCAGGATCCACACCAAAGCGTTCGCGTACTACGCGTTCCCCGGCAGCAACTGCTTTACGGACTTGACCACGCTCACGACGCTGGCGGTTCAACATACACTCACTTTGCGCGATGATGACCTTAGGACCTTTGACCTTGGTCGTTAAGGCTTCGCGTAAATCGGCGGTCATGGTTTTGAGGTCATAGGTGCGTTTTACGGTACGTAACCAGTTAACCCCCACACCACGAGCTGCTTTTTCGATTAAGTGACCGGTGCTGCGTGTTTCGTTTTTGGCTTTGGATGACAAGATGTCTTGACCACCGGTAGCGGCCGTGTAGTTGTTGTCAATCACAATGGTGAGGTTATCGCTTTGGTTAAACACGGCGTTAGCAATACCGCTAGTTAATCCGTTATGCCAGAAACCCCCATCACCCATGATGGAAATAGCGCGTTTGTCAGAGGAGCTCGTATTTAACGCTGAAGCCGCGGCGCCACCTAAACCGTAACCCATCGTGGTGTTACCTAGGTTAAAGGGCGGCAAAATAGAGAACAGGTGACAGCCAATATCAGCACTGACGTGGTGCTCACCGAGTTCGCGCTCAACCAATTTCATCGCGGTAAAGATAGGACGCTCTGGACAACCAGTACAGAACCCTGGTGGACGTGCGTGCACGTTTTCATCCAAGGAGCCCATCGGACGTACTTCGGCGGCTTCGACCACCGCAGCCGCAGCCGTAGCGCCAGCAGGAGCAGCGACGTCATTCAGGTTGCTGATCTCTACAGTGCGAGCTTTGGCGCCCGTGTCTTCGGTGCGAGGTACAACGCGAGGCTTCGGTGCGGGCTCGGGAGCCAAACGACCGTAATGCTCTAAGAAGGCACGGATTCCTTTGGTCATGGTTTGGGTGTTGTATTCACCCGCCATTGGCAAGAAGTCCTTGCCGTGTAGTTCGGTGTCTAGTTTGCTGCGACCCAAAATAGAGGCAATGTTTTGCTCTACGAAGTTAGGCTGACCTTCTTCTAGAACGAGAACCGCGCGTTTACCTTCGCAGAAACGTAAAAGCTCAGAGTCAATCAGTGGGTAGGCCACGTTCATGACATAAAGCGGGATTTTGGATTCGCCAAACACGTCGGCTAGACCGAGGTGTTCTAGAGCGCGAATAGCGCTGTTGTAACCACCACCTTGAACAATCAAACCGACGTCATCGGTGTCATCGCCAAAGAATTCGTTTAGCTGACGTTCTTCGATGAATTTGATAGCGGCAGGCCAGCGTTTTTCCACTTTTTCTTTTTCGTGTAGGAAGCTGGCAGGGGGCAATACAATACGATCTAGATCACGCTCAGGGTGCTCCATGGCATCTTTAAGCGAGAAATCAGCACGTTTGTTATCGGAGGCAACAAACTGACCGTGTACGTGACAAGCGCGAATGCGTAATTGCAACATAACGGGTGTGTTGCTGGCCTCGGACAGGTCAAAACCGTCTTTTACGGCTTGAACAATACAAGGCAAGTTAGGACGCGGGTCTAGCATCCACATTTGGGATTTCATGGCAAAAGCGTGGCTACGCTCTTGCATGATGGAGGAGCCCTCGCCGTAGTCTTCACCCACAATGACCAGTGCACCACCTTTAACACCACCCGAAGCCAAGTTCGCTAAGGCGTCAGACGCAACGTTAGTCCCTACGGTGGCCTTAAAGGTGACGGCACCACGTAGTGGGTAGTTCACAGAAGCGGCCAAAGAGGCTGCAGCCGTGGCCTCAGAGGCACTGTTTTCGAAGCGAATGTTGTGTTCGGTCAGAATGTCTTGGGCGTCAGCCAACACATCCATCAAGTGAGAAATAGGGGCGCCTTGGTAACCAGCAACATAGGAAACGCCAGACTCTAATAGAGCCTTGGTCACGGCAAGAATACCTTCGCCGCTAAAGACCTCACCGTCTCCTAGACGTAATTTTTTGACTTCCTCGACAAATGAGCGTTCTGCCATGTTGTCCTCCTTGTGGTACTGCAAATGGTTTGATAACTAGATAACTATTATTTTCATATGAATATATTTAGAACTCAACATATTGATCGTAATGGTTTTCCCTATAATG
Source organism: Alcaligenaceae bacterium (assembly GCA_012839585.1). Taxonomy (GTDB): domain Bacteria; phylum Pseudomonadota; class Gammaproteobacteria; order Burkholderiales; family Burkholderiaceae_B; genus Paenalcaligenes. The sequence goes on from DUNB01000069.1 coordinate 42,312, forward strand.
TGTGTTTTTTCATAAGATCAAAGACTTGGCGGGAAGGCTTAGGTATAGTTAAGCCGATTTATTGTATTTAACGACCTAATTTTCTATCAGTAGGGTGTGTGTGGTGACAGAATCCGTGTTTGTGGACAATTATTTACCCGCGCTTTTAGCGCAGGCAAGTCAAATTATATCGACTGAGTTTCACCAAGTAGTGCAAGAAAATGGCTTGTCTATTACCGAATGGCGTGTGCTATCGACCTTATCGGGCGCTGGTGTAGTGAGTGTGGGGCATTTGGCGCGAATTGCGACGAGTAAGCAGCCAACCGTGACGCGGGTTGTAGATAAAATGGTTCAGGCAGGCTTTGTGCATCGAGTGGCACATAATGGGGATAGGCGTGTGACCTTAGTGGAGATCACAGAGGCGGGTCGTTCGTTGATATCCGGCCTCATCGTGGAAGCAAAAAAGCACGAGGATGAGGTGGTGCGCCGTTTACAACCTTTGGATGTAACGGCGCTAAAAGCGACTTTGCGTCGTCTGATCGCAGAAAACCGCGTTGACGACTAAGGCGTGCTGCAATAATTAGTCTGTGCTCAAGCCGTGGTATTTTCGACCAAAATCAACCGTGGCTTTAAATAGACCGGCTTTACTACCACAGTCATAACGCGTGCCTTGGTACTCAAAACCGTGGACTGGCTTGTGTTTTAGTAGGCTGGCAATGCCATCCGTTAACTGTATTTCACCGCCCACACCGGGTTGTACACGACGCAGGTGGTCAAAGATTTCGGGTTCTAACACATAACGACCTACGACTGCGCATTGGCTGGGCGCGTCGGCAGGTGCGGGTTTTTCTACGATGCCATCAAGCAACATGGTTTGAGCGTCGATGGACTTACCTGACACAATCCCATATTTATCTGTTTCGTTTGCCTCAACGTGTTGCACCGCAATAATGCTGCCATTGTGCTGATGCGCAGCCTCTACCATTTGTAAGGCCACTGAAGGCGAGGCATCGATTAAGTCATCGGCGAGCAGCACCAAAAAGGGTTCATTACCCACAATGGGGGCCGCACAAAGTACCGCGTGACCTAGACCTAGCGGTTTGGCCTGACGAGTGTAAATGCAACTCACGTGAGCAGGGATGACATTTTTTACGATTTCGAGGAGCTCATTTTTTTGTTTGGTAGCGAGTTCGTTTTCGAGCTCAGGCATGCTATCAAAATGATCTTCAATGGCCCGTTTATGACGACCTGTGACAAAAATAAGCTCTGTCACACCTGCGGCAATGGCTTCCTCTACGGCGTACTGTATTAAAGGCTTATCTACCACGGGGAGCATTTCTTTGGGCATCGCTTTAGTTGCGGGTAAGAAACGTGTACCCAGACCTGCGACCGGAAAAACAGCTTTACGTATCGGTTTCATAGACGAAGAATTAGGTTATGGATTGCCGATTTGGATATCAGCATGATTAAAAAAAGGTTTAGGACTGGGTGTGCGACCTAAATCGTGCGGTGCCACACCAAAAAAACCTTGTCCATAAACCAAGAAAAAAAGGTTAGCCAACAAAACGAGGAGCACTAAAATTCGCATGGGATCCTCTCTTTGAGTTAGTCCGTTTGTTCTGTTTGGGCTGCCATATAAGCCAGACCGTCAAGAACGGGGGTGGGCTGCCAGAGCGCAGACTCGGGATCCAAGTTTAGCAGGTCCAGTTGCTGGCGATAAGCCCGTAATAGTTCTGCTTTGATAAGTTCTGCACCACCACCACTGTATACCAACAAGGGGGCGACCTGTTGTTCTTGCTGCGTGAGTTGCCATTGACGCAACACGGCCCCCGCTTGTGCAGCGGCAATACCGGAGCTGATGGCAGCACGGGTATTGGTAGGAAAGTCATTAATAGCGCCTATCCCTTTACCTAGTTTTGCTGTGTTTAGTGCCAAAGCATCATACATGAGCTGGGGCCCCGGTAAAATTAACCCACCCACAAAACGCGCGGGTTGGTTCGAGGTGGCGGGCAGAATAGTGTCTACCGTAGTAGCGGTACCAAAGCTGACATGCACCAAAGGTCGATGCGCCGACGGATTTTGTTGGGTGAGCACCCCAATTAATCCTAGCCAACGATCCGCCCCCAAGCGTTCAGGTGCTTCGTAGCCATTGCTTAAAATAGGACAGGGTGAGGTACCGTCTAGCCATTTTGTACTACAGTCAAAACGGTGCAGTATTTTGTCGACTTGTTCGGTTAGTTCGGGCGCTGCCACAGAGACCCCTAATGCTTGTTGTGGGCGCAAAGCGTGCTGTTTGAGCCAGTCCGTTAGGCGGTCTAATTCCGAATGAATAAAGGCAGCACTGAGTGTTGGATCTCTGTGACCAGAGTGGTCTGCGTAGCCAACTTTGATGCGTGTATTGCCTATGTCTAAAAGTAAATTCATGGGGTGTTTTTAGGTGCAAAAGGGCGTACAGAGACCTCGCCCACAGAAACGGGTTGGGTGTGACTGCCCTGACGAATCAGAAGTTGGCCCTGTTCATTAATACCACTGCCTATGCCTTCGAGGATGACTTGGTTGTTGTCTAGTAAGGTGAGGTATTGGTCGCGCAGACCATCGACTTTTTTATGCCGCAACGGCAAGTCCTGAAAACCCCGTGCCGTGACCTCATTGAGAGCCTGATACCAGGCCTTGGCAATACGGGTGACAATTTCTGCGGCAGTGATATGTTTAAGCGAGGGTACTTCGTCCACAATGGTGGCCCAGTCGGCAATTTTGCGGTTAAGAGATTGACTTAGCGAGCCGGCATCATTGAGGTTAATTCCAATGCCTATGATGACCACATGGTGGTCACTGCTTAACGGAGAGGTGCTGGCGCGCGTGACCTCGGTCAGAATGCCGGCCAACTTGGCTTGGTGCCATTGCACATCGTTAGGCCACTTCATATTGAGTTTAGGCACATCTTGGATGGGCAAAAAGGAACGCAAGGCCTCGGTGGCCACCACACCAGCTAAAGGGGACAGGGTGGCCAAATGGCGAGCCGGCAAAAACACATCAAAGGCACAAGAGAACATCAGGTGCGCACCACTGCGATTGACCCAAGTACGCCCAGCACGGCCTCGACCTCTGTCTTGAAGGTGAGCGCCTAATAACCAAGGACGTATCACTTGAGCTCCGCTGGAGCGAGCTAACGACATGAGATCACCATTCGTGGAGTCGGTGCGATCTACCCACGAGATAGTCGGAAAAAAAGGCAAATGTGCTTGTAGTTGCTGACAAAGTTCGGTCGGAGAAGCTAGACCTAAGGCAGCAGGACAGTGTGTAGGGCTCATACAGGGATAGACAAGCAGAGAAAGGGAATTTCGTTAAAATAAGGCATACTAACTACATTATGGCATTTTAGACATGGAACGTTTGAAGACAGTACAGTTTCAGGGCAAAGCAGGTGTGATTGATTGTGCACTGGATTGGCCCGAGGCAGGTCAGCCCATCACCGGCTGGGCTCTTATTCTACATCCACACCCTTTGCATGGCGGTGCCCGTAATAACAAAGTGGTGACCACCATGAGTCGTGCGGCCACTAGCCAAGGTTTGGTCGCCGTGCGCCCGGACTTTCGTGGGGTGGGCTTGTCGGCGGGTGAATTCGATCACGGCCAAGGTGAAACCTGGGACATGCTGGAATTAGTGCAGCAGTTTCAAAACCAGTTTGCTGAAATCAGCTCAGGACACTTTATGTTGGGTGCTTTTTCATTTGGGACGTCGGTGGCGGCACAGTTGGTGTCGCTATTGGCCAGTTCTGGGCAGCGCACTCCGCAGGCCCTAGTCCTAGCCGGCTGTGCGGTAGAGCGCTTCCGTTTTGTAGAGGATCTACAGGTGCCCGAATACACTTATTTGGTGCATGGGCAAGAAGACGAGGTAGTCCCTCTTTCTGAAAGTATTGATTTTGCAATTGCCCATAATTTAGCGGTCAGTGTGATCCCGGCAGCAGGGCATTTCTTTCATGGCAAACTGATTTTATTACGTGATTTGGTCAGTGCGCAGTGGCAATTAGGTATGATGCGTCAGTCCGCGTAGTTTTCAGTTACAAGTTCTTGCGTCTGGATGCGGCTTTGACTTCTCTTTGCCCGGACGCACATGCCTATAATGTGGCCATGATTTCCACTTTTTGCTTACAACTTATAAAGCCGAATTATGTTTAATACAGGTCGAACATCCCTACGCCGCTGTTTAGCGGCGCTTACCTTGGCTTTTGCCCCTTTCGCTCTCTCTGCTCAAGACGTGGCAGGGGTCGTTACTGAGCCCACCCTAATCAGCGAATTGTCGACCATCCCTGCTCCCACCTTAGGTGCTAAGGCGTGGTTGAGTCTGGATGTGAACAGCAATCAAATCATTGCGGCTCATAATATGGACGAAAGGATTGAGCCTGCCTCATTAACCAAGCTCATGACGGCTTATTTGGTTTTTAAAGCCTTAGAAGCCGGTCGATTAGATTTAGAGCAAGAGGTGCATGTCTCTGAAAAAGCCTGGCGTACCGAAGGCTCACGCATGTTCATCAACCCCAACACACAGGTGAAAATTCACGATTTGTTGCAGGGCTTGATTGTGCAGTCAGGTAATGATGCAACGGTGGCCTTGGCCGAGGCCGTGGCAGGTAGCGAAGAGGCTTTCGCCGCCTTGATGAACGAGGAAGCCACACGTCAAGGTTTGACCGATACGCATTTTGAAAACGGCAGTGGTTTACCTCACCCAGACCATTTGACCTCGGTCAGAGACTTAGGCATTTTGGCTAAAAATCTGGTCTCAGATTTTCCGCAGTATTTGCATTACTATAGCCAGAAAGAATACCTCTATAACAAAATCAACCAACCTAACCGAAACCGTTTGTTGTGGCTAGATAGCACGGTAGATGGTTTGAAAACGGGTCATACCAAATCTGCTGGTTATGGATTGGTGACGACGGCGCTGCGTGACGGACGTCGTGTGATCACTGTGGTCACAGGCACTAGTAGTGATGCGGCACGCACAGAGGACAGTTTGAAACTGTTGAACTGGAGCTACCAAAACTTTGAAACCGTAGAGCTCTATCAGCCCAATCAGCCCATCGTAACGGCTCGTATCTGGGAGGGCGAGGTGGATACCGTGGGCCTAGGGCTTAAACGCTCTGTTTGGGTAACAGTGCCTCGTGGTCGCTCTGGTGACATTAAACCGATGGCGCATTACACACAGCCTTTGATGGCTCCGGTGATGCAAGATCAAAAAGTAGGTACCGTGGCCTTTAGTTTGGGCGATCAAGTTATCGCCAATGAGCCTTTGCTAGCGCTAAATGCGGTGCCCCAAGCAGGTTTTGTAGGGCGTATGATAGACAAAGTACGCATGCTATTTAATTAATCCACTTCATCCCCATTTACTGAGAGGTAATCATGATTGAAAACGTAGATCCAAACACCATCGTCTATTTAAACGGAGACTTCGTCCGCTTGGCGGATGCCAAGATCTCGGTGTTGGATCGCGGTTTTATTTTTGGCGATGGCATCTACGATGTTGTCCCCGCCTATAAAGGCAAGGCTTTTAGAATCGATGAGCACTTAGACCGCCTAGAGCGTAGTCTAAAACTCATCGGGCTAGAGGTGGATTACACCCGTCAAGATTGGGAAAAGCTGGTCTTTGACATGCTAGAGCGCGAGGGCAAAGACCTAGACTGCATGGTGTATATGCATGTGACGCGTGGCGTAGCAAAACGGGATCATGCCTTTCCTGCGAATGCGACGCCTACGGTGTTTTGTATGGTCACGCCCTTCGAGCGCCCTAGTGCGGCACGGGATGCCGGCTTAACGGCCATTTCTATCCCCGATGTGCGCTGGTTGATGTGCCACATTAAATCCATTTCCTTATTAGGTAATGTGTTGGCACGCCAGCAGGCGGTAGATGCGGGTGTGGATGAGGTAGTGCAGTTCCGTGATGGTTTTATGACCGAAGGGTCCTCTACCAATATTTGGGTGGTCAAGGATGGGGTGCTTTTGGCTCCTCCGCGTAATCACCTGATCTTAGAAGGGGTCCGCTATCGCCTACTCGAAGAACTCGCTCAGGCAGCCGATATTCCTTTCGAATCCCGCCCCATTTCCGAGGCAGAGGTAGCTGACGCAGATGAACTGATGCTAAGTTCAGCGACCAAAGAGGTTCTGCCTATTTTGCAGTACAACGGTAAACCTGTAGGGGCTGGTCAACCTGGACCGGTGTATCGCGCTTTACGCGCAGGCTATGATCAAAAATTGGCTCAACTAGAAGGATAAAACCATGGAAATTAAACCCGAAGACTCGCTTATTGAATACCCTTCAGAATTTCCTATTAAAGTGATGGGTAAAGCGGTCCCCGAGTTTTCTCAGGTGTTGACTGATCTGGTGTTAGAACATGATCCGCGCTTTGATCCTGCTACTCTGGAAATGCGACCCAGCACCAAAGGAAATTATGTGGGCCTGACCTTTAGGGTGTGGGCGACGTCACGCGAACAGCTGGATGCGCTTTACCGTGCTTTGCACGCTCATCCTTTAGTCTCTATTGTGTTGTAACTTATGTCGTTGCAGATACGATGGCTGTCAGATCAGCCCGATTTTGAAACGATCTGGCAGGCCATGCGGGACTATACCAATGTGCGTACAGCGGATAGTCCCGATGAGGTATGGCTCTTAGAGCACCCGCCTGTGTACACCTTGGGGCAGGCGGGCAAACCCGAACACATATTGAATCCGCAGTCTATCCCCGTGGTAAAAACAGACCGGGGTGGGCAGGTGACCTATCATGGTCCTGGGCAGTTAATTGCCTATTGCCTTATCGACTTGCGGCGCCAAGGCCTTTATGTACGCGAATACGTGGCTCGTCTAGAGGATGCCATCATCGCCACTTTGGCACATTTTGATCTGCCCAGTCAGCGCAAAGACAATGCGCCTGGGGTGTATGTGCAAGGTAGGCAGGTGTTAAATAACCTCTATCAACCCGATGAATTAGTTAAGATCGCCGCCTTGGGTGTTAAAATACGTAATGGTCGCAGCTATCATGGCTTGTCTTTAAATGTAGACATGGACTTAAGCCCTTTTGCAGGCATTAATCCTTGTGGTTATGCTGGCTTGGGGACCACTGATATGCGGTCATGCGGTCAATCTTTGACTCTATCTCAGGTAGGTCAGGTCTTGTCTCTACAGCTAAAACATCAATTTAGCGCACAAACAGAAAACGTTTATGAATAATACGAATTCCCCCAAACCTACCGTGCGACCACGCGAATACGATCCCACGCGCAAACAAAAAGCCGAAGACAAAACCTCGCGCTTACCCGTTAAATTTGAGCAAACCGAACGCTTAAAAAAACCCGATTGGATTCGCGTTAAGGCAGCGGCCCCTAACTCGCGGTTTTACGATATTAAAACCATCCTACGCGAACGTAATTTGTTTACTGTTTGCGAGGAAGCCTCCTGCCCTAACATTGGTGAATGCTTTGGTAAGGGCACCGCGACCTTTATGATCATGGGCGACAAATGTACTCGTCGCTGCCCCTTTTGTGACGTGGGTCACGGCCGCCCAGATCCATTAGATACCGAAGAGCCCGCAAACCTAGCCAAAGCCATTGGCGCCATGCGTTTGTCTTATGTGGTGGTGACCTCAGTGGATCGTGATGATTTACGTGATGGGGGTGCAGGTCACTTTGCGGAATGTATTACGCAGGTGCGCGAGTACTCGCCCCATACCACTATCGAAGTTCTTGTTCCTGATTTTCGTGGTCGCCTAGACAAGGCGCTGGATATCTTGGAGCAAAGCCCACCCGATGTGATGAACCACAACTTGGAAACCATTCCACGTTTGTATCGTCAGGCTCGTCCAGGGGCGGATTACGAACACTCCTTGAAACTGTTGTCTCAGTTCAAAGAGCGCTGTCCGAATGTCCCCACTAAATCGGGCTTAATGGTAGGTTTAGGTGAAACCAACGAGGAAATCCTCGAGGTGATGCGAGACCTGCGCAAACATAACGTAGATATGCTCACGATTGGTCAGTATTTACAGCCTTCGGAACACCATTTACCGGTTATGCGTTACGTGACTCCGGACGAATTTAAATACCTCGAAGAGCAAGCCTATGAAATGGGCTTTACGCATGCTGCCATTGGTGCGATGGTACGGTCGTCTTACCACGCCGATCAGCAGGCTGAAGCCGCAGGCGTTGCGTAATGATGTTTTAGTCTAGAGCCACTTTATAGGCTGTTGGCCGTGTTGCTCTAGCCATTCATTACATTGCTTAAAATGCCCATTCCCTATAAAGGGGGTGGGCTTTCTTTTGGCTGAAAGCGGCGAAGGGTGATTAGAGTGCAAGCTAAGCACGGGCGCAGTAGCAGCCTCGTCAATCAGTGCTTGTTTGCTTTGGGCGTGATTCCCCCATAGCATAAAGACTTTGGGAGTAGGTAGGCCTAAGAGATAGCGTAAGATGCCATCGCTGATGTATTCCCAGCCTTTGTTGGCATGAGAAGCGGCTTTGCCATCCTCGACGGTGAGTGAGGTGTTGAGTAGCAGAACGCCCTGTTTCGCCCAAGGGGTTAAGTCGTGTTGGGGCGGTTGATTTGCGTATTCGGGGTATTCTAGGTGTAGCTCTTCGTAGATGTTACGTAAGCTAGGCGGGCAAGGCACATAGTCAGGTACAGAAAAGGCCAAACCTTGGGCTTGGCCTGGACCATGATAGGGGTCTTGTCCCAAGATCACGACTTTAATGTCCTCGGGTTGAATTAAGGTCAACGCATAAAAAGGATTCGAGGGATAAATCACAGCGCCTGCTGCCAGACGCTGTTTAAGCCAATGATCTAAAAGTTGCAGTTTAGATTGTAGTGGCTCTTGATTGAGTACCTGCTGCCATTCTGGAGACAATGCCGCAACCAAAGGCTGTAGAGAGCCGGATAATTGATTAAGCGTTTCTGGCTGATCAAGCAGCCCTAGTTGTTGCATTTGCATAGGGGACTGTGTCTTTAATTAAAAAACAATTGTTCCAGCGCCACCCCAGGATCCGGTTGGCGCATAAAGGCCTCACCCACCAAAAACGCGTTAACTTTGTGATCGCGCATGGTTTTTACATCTTCTACAGTAAGAATACCACTTTCTGTGATGACGAGCTTATCTTCTGGGATAAGCGGGAGCAGATCAATGGTGTTTTGAATGCTGGTTTCAAAGCTGCGTAGGTCTCGGTTGTTGATCCCTAGCATGACGCTTTTCATGTTAAGTGCGGTTTCTAGTTCCGCCTGGTCGTGGACTTCGACCAAAACATCCATGCCTAATTCGTGGGCAAGCGCTTCGAACTCTAAGAGTTGATTGAGGCTCAATGACGCCACAATCAATAAGATACAGTCAGCGCCAATAGCGCGAGCGTGGATGATTTGGTAGGGGTCCACCATAAAGTCTTTGCGTAAAATAGGCAAAGCGCAGGCGGCACGGGCTTGGCGCAAATGGTCGTAAGCCCCTTGGAAATACTGCATATCTGTTAAAACAGATAAACAAGCAGCACCATGGGCGGCATAAGAGGTCGCAATGTCAGTGGGGTTAAAGTTATCGCGGATGACGCCTTTGGATGGAGAGGCTTTTTTGACCTCGGCGATCACAGCAGGTTGGTTTTGGCTGATCTTGGCTTGCAACGCGCGTAAAAAACCGCGTACGTCTTTGCGGCTTTTAGCCTCACGCAATAGATCGGCTTCGCTGCGTAACTGACGTGCAGCAGCCACCTCTTCTTTTTTTGTTTGTAAAATTTTAGCGAGAATATCGTTCATGCCTAGATGTTCCGTGTGTAGGTGCAAAATTCGTCTAATTTAGCGCGAGCAGCGCCACTGGCAAGGGTATCAAATGCCATTTTAAGTCCAGCCTCTATCGAGTCGGCGCCATTACCTGCATAAATAGCCAGCCCAGCATTAAAGGCCACGATATCACGTGCGGTGCCTTCGGTGTTAGATAAGGCCTCTTTAATCATCTGAGCGGACTCCTCACTGGAGTTAACGCGGATGCTGCGATTAGAGCTCATGGTCATACCGAAGTCTTCGGGATGAATTTCGTATTCGGAGACGCGATCATTTTTGAGCTCGCCCACCATGGTGGCGGCGCCAGTGGAGGCTTCGTCCATACCATCTCTGCCGTGTACGATCAGTACGTGCTTAGCGCCCAAGCGCTGCATGGCACGGACTTGGATCCCAACCAAGTCAGGGTGAAACACGCCCATTAACTGGTTGGCGGCTTTGGCTGGATTGGTTAAGGGGCCTAGTATATTAAATATCGTGCGCACGCCCAACTCTTTGCGGATGGCCGCAATATTTTTCATGGCGGAGTGATGGGCGGGGGCAAACATAAAGCCGATGTTAATGTCCTCGATGCTTTGCGCGACTTGTTCTGGGTGCAGGTCTAAATTTGCCCCCAGGGCTTCCAGCACATCTGCACTGCCCGAAGACGAAGAGGCGCTGCGCCCGCCGTGCTTGGCCACTTTGACTCCAGCTGCGGCCACCACAAACATGGCAGCGGTGGAAATATTAAAGGTATTGCTGCCATCACCGCCTGTACCACACATATCTAAAAGCTGATCAGGGTCTTGAGTGATCACCGGCAGAGCAAACTCACGCATGACTTCGGCCGCGGCCGCAATTTCACCAATGGTTTCTTTTTTAACGCGTAAGCCCATCAATAGAGCACTGGCCAGGACGGGAGACATTTCGCCCCGCATCAACATACGCATCAGGTGCAGCATTTCATCATGGAAAATTTCGCGATGCTCAATGCAGCGCACTAAGGCTTCAGTTGGGGTGATGATGGAGTTTTTCTCTGATTTCATAATTTGTCTCGTGATGTGATTATGACTGTAAGAAGTTTTTTAATAGTTCGTGACCGTATTCGCTGAGAATGGATTCTGGGTGAAACTGTACCGCACTGATAGCGAGTTCTTTATGACGCAATCCCATAATTTCGCCGTCATCAGCTTGGGCTGTGATTTCTAGGCAATCGGGCAATGACTCGGCTTCTACCGCTAAGGAGTGATAGCGCGTGACGGTCAGTGGGCTCGGTAAGTCCTTAAAGACGTCCGTGCCATTATGTGTAATAGCACTGACCTTACCGTGCATGATTTGCTTGGCATGGATAACGCGACCGCCAAAGGCCTGGGCGATGGCTTGATGTCCCAAACAAACGCCCAAAATGGGCTTTTTGCCCGCAAAGTGACGGATCACCTCTAGGGTAAGACCCGCGCTGTCTGGGTTACCTGGTCCGGGAGAAATGCAGATGTAGTCGGGATCGAGGGCTTCGATCTGCTCAATTGTGCATTGGTCGTTACGAGCCACATGGACAGGCATGCCCAGCTCTTCAAAATATTGCACAAGGTTATAGGTAAACGAGTCGTAGTTATCAAGCATAAATAACATGATGAAATCCTTAGGCGGCGAATCGGGTAATAGAAACCAATAAGAAGTGTTTTTAGCGTTTTACATGGGGTCGTCTAAGCCAAACTGAACTTGTTCAGCTGCACGCAGCATGGCGCGTGCTTTGGCTTCGGTTTCTTGCCATTCGGCTTCGATGTTTGAATCGGCCACGATGCCGGCTGAAGCTTGGGCGTACAACATGCCGTCTTGGACGACGCCAGTACGAATGGCGATGGCCAGATCCATTTCTCCGCCGTAGCTGAGGTAGCCAGCTGCGCCACCGTAAATGCCGCGGCGTACAGGCTCTAACTCATCAATGATTTGCATAGCACGTACTTTAGGGGTGCCCGTTAAGGTGCCTGCAGGAAAGCTGGCTTTAAGCACATCCATATTGCTCATGCCGTCTTGTAGCTCGCCTCGTACGTTAGAGACCAAGTGCTGCACATGAGAATAACGCTCTACTCCCATGGTTTCAGTCACCTCGACCGTACCGACCTTAGCGATACGACCAATGTCATTACGTGCTAAATCAATGAGCATCACATGCTCAGCGCGCTCTTTGGGATCCGCTTGTAACTCAGCGGCCAGCTGCGCGTCCTCTTCAGGGGTAGCGCCACGCTTACGTGTGCCCGCTAGAGGGCGAATGGTGACGTGCTGCTTTGTTTCGCCTTGAACGGTATGGGTTTCCTGACGAACCAGAATCTCTGGTGAAGAGCCCACAACCTGGAAATCATCAAAGTTCCAGAAGTACATGTAGGGTGACGGGTTCAACGAACGTAGGGAGCGGTAGAGCGATAAGGGCGCATCGCGGAAGGGCTTTTTAATGACCTGACCAATTTGAACCTGCATGATTTCGCCGTCAGTGATGTATTGCTTAGCCTTGGCAGCAGCAGCGAGGTAGTCCTCTTTGGCGAAGTCGCGTTGTTCAGTGGTTTCTAAACTGGCGTAGGCGTAAGGGATAGTGACGGGTTGGCGTAGCTTTTCGCGCAAATCGCGTAGACGTCGGCGTGCTTTGGTAAAGCTTTCGGCTTCGTTGGGATTGGCGTACACAATGAGGTAAGTGCGACCCGCTAGGTTGTCAACGATCACTAACTCATCAATATGCAAAAGCAAAATATCGGGAGTGCCAGCTTGACCAGCGGGGAATGGTTTGGCGTTAAGACCTAATGAGGGCTCAATATGACGGATGGTGTCGTAGCCAAAGTAACCGGCTAGACCGCCACAGAAGCGGGGCATGCCAGGGCGTAGCGCTACCTTAAAACGTTGTTGGTATTGCTCGATAAAATCTAAAGGATTGCCTTCTACGGTTTCAACAACTTGACCGTCTTGGATGAGCTCAGTGGTAGTGCCAGTAGCACGTATTATGGTTTTGGCAGGCAGACCAATAAAGGAGTAACGCCCAAATTGTTCGCCGCCTACAACGGACTCCATTAAACAGCTGTTTGCGCCAAGCTCACTGCTGCCATGCGCTAGTTTTAGGTAAATGGAGAGCGGTGTATCTAGGTCGGCGTAGGTTTCAACGATCAGAGGAATGCGGTTGAAACCTTGGGCGGCGAGAGCTTTAAATTCTATTTCAGTCATATCTAGGCCTACTGGGTGATCAAAAAATTACAGTGAGCCGAGCGATAAAAACAAAAAAGCCCGGCTCTTGACGAATTCCGGGCTTTTGGTGCCTATGCGCAAAAAAAATACAATTACATTTTTAGTTACACAATGGCTGCGAATGCAACTGACCCGGAACCCGAACGCCACCAGCGCCAATAGGCGCCATAGATGGAATAAGAGTTACGGTTTGTTTGCATTCGACTTTTCTATTTAGTATTAGTTAGGTTGGGCAGCCCATTGAGCTGCCTCAGCAATGCTAGAAACTATACCATCACAATCTAAAGTTTGCACGCTTTTGCCTTCGTTGTAACCATAGGGAACAATGAGTACATCAATACCGGCTTGGCGCGCGGCAATGCTGTCATTGCTGGAGTCCCCGATGACCAAAGCCTGGCTTGGGGTAATGCCGAGCTGTTCACATGCGTAGAGAAAGGGCATCGGGTGTGGTTTTTTCTCGGGGCAGGTGTTGCCTCCTACGACAACCTCGAAATAGGCATCAATGCTCATTTGCTGCAGTAAGGTTGGAGTGAACTCAATGGGTTTGTTGGTAACCACCGCTAAGCGGCAGCCGGCCGCCTTAAAGGCGTCCAGGCCTTCGACCACCCCATCAAACAGAGTGGAAACCGAGGTTTCTAACTGGCTGTGATAGTGCTTGGAAAATAGCGCTCGGGCGCGATCATAGTCTTCTGGGCTAGGAGGGGCATCTGGGTAATAAACGCCCAGGCTGAGCCAGATCAGATGGTCCATGCCTTTACCTAAAAAGTTACTGATGCGTTGGGGGCTGAGCTCTTCAAAGCCCATTTCACGCAACATGGCATTGACACCGCCGGCAATATCGGGAATGGAATCAACTAAAGTACCGTCTAAATCAAACAGTACGGCTGAGTAACGCATGACACTGCTCCTGCACAGAAAAAGATCACAAAGAAGGGGGGTTAAGCACTAAGACTATCCGCTGCCAGAATTTCGGCACGCATGGTGGCGATTTCGGCGCTGTAGTCGTCTTTGCTGAAAATGGCAGAGCCTGCTACAAACGCATCGGCGCCTGCAGCGCGGATAGCGCGGATATTATGGGTGGTAACGCCGCCGTCAACCTGTAGGTGAATCGGTTGACCGCCTTGGTCTACCCAGCGATCAATACGAGCACGTACCTGACGCACTTTGTCTAGAGTGGTGGGAATAAATTTTTGACCACCAAAGCCGGGGTTCACGGACATCAGCAAAATTAAATCCAGCTTATCCATCACATAGTCTAAATAGTGCAAAGGCGTGGCGGGATTGAGCACCAAGCCGGCTTTGCAACCGTGATCTTTAATCAAAGCCAGGGTACGGTCTACGTGAGCGGAGGCTTCGGGGTGAAAGCTGATGTAGTTGGCGCCTGCTTTGGCAAAAGGCTCAATGAGACTATCTACTGGTTCCACCATGAGGTGCACATCGATGGGGGCTTCGGTATGAGGGCGGATGGCAGCACAGACCATAGGACCAAAGCTCAGATTGGGGACGTAATGATTGTCCATCACATCAAAGTGAATCCAGTCCGCACCGGCGGCGATAACGTCACGGACTTCCTCGCCTAAGCGGGCAAAATCAGCGGCTAGAATACTGGGAGCAATACGAGCAGGTTGGATATGAGACATAGCAATACTGTGTGTAAATGAGGGTTACAATGCGCGCAGCAAGTGTGTATTTGTCCTTGCTGTGGTGTAATACATAGTGGCATTGTAAACAGCAAACAGACATGGAGCTAAGTTATTTATATGCAGCCTGATGATATCGTGGTGACTGTCACCCCTCAGTACTTACCGGATCAGTCCGACCCGAATAATAATCGTTATGTATTTGCGTATCGAGTCGTGGTGCGCAACAACGGCGCGCAGGCTGCGCAGCTCATTAGTCGCCACTGGGTGATCACCGATGGTCATCAGCGTGTCGAAGAGGTGCGCGGTTTAGGTGTAGTCGGTAAACAACCGCTCATTGGTGCTGGAGAAAGCTTTGAGTACAGCAGTGGCTGTCCGTTGCCCACCCCCATAGGCACCATGAAAGGCGAGTTTCACTTTGTAGGGGAAAATGGCGTGCCCTTCGATGTCACTATCGCCGAATTCGTTTTAGCCTTGCCCCGTACTTTGCACTAAATCGAGGTTGAGATGAGATCATTACGAAATATAAGCCTAGGACTTCTAGCCGTCTTATTGTCTGCCTGCTCCACCACCACATCGGATTCGACTCGACCTGCTGGGGTTGGAGTGATATCTGGCGGGGATAAAGCCGTTGATATTGCCACGCAGCCCTTACGCGTGCCCGAGTTAGATGTGTTAGTAGAAACACCAGCCCGTCCTTTATCTAGCCGTTTTCAGGCGGTAGGTTGGGGGGCCTTGCCCGATTGGCGTAATGATAATTTAGAACATGTTTGGAAAGGCTTTATCAATAACTGCAAGGGATTAATGCGTCCGGTCAGTGGTTCTTTAGCCATGCCTGCTCGGGCGACACCGCGAGCCTGGCAACCGGTTTGCTTAGCTGCTCAAAACAGCGGCCTAAGCCCTGACAGTAACGACACACAAGCCATCCGCCAGTTCCTAGAGACGCACTTACAGCCTTGGCGCCTATTGGACGCGGACGGCAAGATTGCCAAAAACACGGTGACGGGTTACTACGAGCCCTTAATTCGCGCCTCCAAACACAAACAAGGCGCCTATCAATGGCCGCTTTATGCTGTGCCCGATGATTTGCTTACCATTGATTTGGGTGGTTTATATCCTGAATTAGCCGGCAAGCGTATTCGAGGCAAGGTGGTCGATGGCAACCGTGTGGTGCCTTATGACACACGAGGTGAAATCACCTCAAATGCTGCACGTCAGCCTAAGGTATTAGCCTGGGCCGATGATCCCGTCGAGGCTTTCTTCTTGCAGATTCAAGGCTCCGGTCGGGCCGTTTTAGAAAACGGCCAAGCCGTGCGTTTGGCTTATGGGGATCATAACGGGCATCCGTACAGCTCCATTGGCAGATGGTTAGCGGATAAGGGCGAATTGCCTTTGGCCCAAACCTCTATGCAAAACATCAAAAAATGGGCCAAAGCCAATCCAGGTCGCGTGCACGAAATGCTCAACGTGAATAAGGCCATGGTGTTCTTTAACGAAGAGCGGATCACGGATCCGATTTTAGGCCCTAAAGGGGCGTATGGTATTCCTCTTATTGCCGAGCGGGCGGTAGCCATTGATCCTACCTTTGTGCCTTTGGGTACCCCGGTGTATTTGGCCACGCATTACCCAGCCAGCCAACAGCCTTTGCGTAAACTGGTGTTCGCCCAAGACACAGGCGCCGCCATTAAAGGCGCAGCTCGTACGGACTTTTATTGGGGGACCGGTGATCAAGCCGGTGCCCAAGCTGGCCGCATGAAACAAAACGGCGAAATGTGGGTGTTATGGCCTAAAAATGCAGGGATACCAAGCGCGCGATGAATAAAGAAACAATCCTAGTCTGTGGGGGCGGTATTGCCGGGATGGCTTGTGCTTTGGGTTTAAAAAAAGCCGGCTTTAATCCGCAGATTGTGGCTCCTGCTTATAAGCCCATGTCGTTGGGGCCACATCAGTACCATCCTCGCGTTTATGCTTTGTCTGCTGCCAGCCAAGCCTTTCTTGAAGAGCTAGGAGTCTGGGGGCTGATGAACGCAGATCGCATCACTCCTGTTTCGGGCATGGAGCTCTACGGTGACGGGGATGGCTTTGTGCAGTTGGATTCTTGGCAAAATGCCGAATCCAATTTGACTTGGATTATTGAGTCCGGCGAGATAGAGCGCGCCTTGCATCAGGCATTACAGGTCTATAACGTGACCTGGCAGGTGGATTTGTTTGATCAGTTTACTGCCACCGGCATTCAAACCCAAAAAGGGGCCCAGCTCGCTGCGGACTTGATCATTGGTGCAGATGGTGCCGGCTCACAGGTACGTAAAAAAGCACATATAGAACACCACTCTAGACCGTATAAACACAACGGCGTGGTGGCCCATCTGGACGCAGAGCTCCCCCATCAAAACATCGCCTATCAATGGTTTGTGGGCGATGCCGTCTTAGCCCTATTGCCGATGCCAGACACCGATCAAGGGCCTCAGGTCTCTATGGTGTGGTCTGTACAAGAATCACAAGCCAATGCCTTTATGGCCATGGACCCCGAAGCACAGGCGGCCCATTTGCAGTCGCTATTAGGTGCCTTAACTCAGCATCGCTTAGGAACACTGCGATTACGCAGTCAGGCCTTTGCTTTTCCCTTAACCGTGGAACGCAGCGCGATGATCGCACCCAAAGTGGCGTTGGTTGGGGATGCCGCACATCGAGTGCACCCCTTAGCCGGCCAAGGCTTAAACCTGGGTTTAGGCGACATCGAGGAACTTATTCGAGTTTTGCGTGCCAAAGCTTCTTATCAATCTGTTGGTGAGCTACGTGTGTTAGAGCGTTACCGTCGGGCTCGGGTCGAACCAATTATGGCGATGCGTTGGGTAACACATGGTTTGCACCAGCTGTTTGCTTTACCGGGTGCGCCGGCCGCTTTTGCTCGTAATGTGGGCATGAATGTGGTCAACAAACTACCGTTTATTAAGCGTCAGCTAATGAAGAGCGCTGCCGGTAAAAAAACCGGATTTTTATAATTAACACAGAGAAAAATAAGGATGACAGAACACGGCTTTTGTCATTCTTATTATTAATATTTGGTCTATTGGGTCAAATCAGGAGAAACAATGAAATTGCGCTTAGCTGCTAGCATGCTGGCACTTACGATGGGTCTAGGGACAGCGAATGTCTGGGCAGACACTCAAGCCGCGACGGTGAACTCAGCCGTGTTAGAACAAGCCAAAAAACGCTTTGAAACAGAATTCGATGGGATTAAGGTGGACGAGGTCATTCCTACCCCTTTTCCTGGGATTCTGGAACTGCGCTTAGGTAAAGATGTGCTTTATACCAATGAAGGCGTGGATTTTATTTTGCAGGGTTCTTTGGTGGATGTGAAAAGTCGTACCGATTTGACGGCACAACGTCTAGAGGAATTAAGCCGTGTGGATTTTTCCAGTTTGCCTATAGACAAAGCCATTAAGATCGTTAAAGGCACAGGGGAAAGACAACTCGTCGTGTTCGAGGATCCCAACTGTATTTACTGCAAACGTTTGCACCAAACCTTAGACGAGATCGACAATGTCACGGTGTATTCGCTGTTATTCCCTATTTTAACGCCTGATTCTCGCACTAAATCAGAGCATATTTGGTGTGCCGATGACCGCGCTGCAGCGTGGATGGGCTGGATGAAAGACAATAAAAAGCCTGCAGAAAAAACCTGTGATACCCCCATTGATGAGCTGCTTGAGCTAGGAATGAGTCTAGGCATTCAGGGCACACCGGCTATTTTCTTTGAGGATGGCTCGCGTGCCAATGGTTGGTTGCCTGTGGATCAACTTAAAGAACGCCTAGAGACGGCAAAGGCAAACAAAAACAAATCCTAAACGACTAAGGTTATTTAGATAAAGACCATCCCTACGCCCCCAGAGTTCAACGATTCTGGGGGCGTCTTCTAAAGGGTGGTTCCATCCTTATATAATGGTGTTTTGATTGGGGGTTTTATGTCTAAAAATAATGTAGACGGTTGGATTGCGCTAGACGGTAGCGATGTTAATTTAAAAATTAAACTACAGAACCATCATTATGGTTTTTTGAAAAATCAAAATGCGTTACCGCTAGCACAAAGTGAATTTGAACTGGCTTGTAAAAATTACCCCATTGTGTTTATTGCGGCGAATGCCGAAGGCACCTTGTTGCAGTCGGTGGCACTGCTTGGCTTTAATCAAGGGCAAAACCTGTTCGTGCATGAGGACCAAAGCTGGGAGCCTCACCACTATATTCCTGCTTTTGCTAAGCGCCATCCTTTTCAGCTTGGGGTGGATGCACAACAGCAGACACCGTTAGTATTTGTAGAGCAAAACTATCCCGGCCTGAATCACAAAGAGGGCATGGCCTTTTTCGACGGTACGGAACCTTCCGACTATTTAAAGCAGTTGCTACATGCTTTGCGTACGTTGCAGGTAGAACTCGATCAAACGCAGCAGTGGATTATGCGCCTAAAAGAAAAAGGCTTGCTCACAGAGCGCTCTATTGATTTGACTGCTGGTGACAAAACCGAACGCCTGAGAGGACTCTGGGTGGTCGATACGGATCGCTTGTCTGAATTAGAGGACGAGGAGTTGGCCCAGATGTACCACAATGGCACCTTGGCCCTGATTGAACAACACCGTTTGTCGTTGAACAATCTAGATCAGCTGGCCGCACGAGCCATGGCCTAAGCCATGAACCATGCTCCGCGCTTTATCCCTAGGGGCATCACGCCCACTTCGGAACAACAGGCTATACAGTGTTCTCAGCATCGTATTAGCTTGATTGAGGCCAATGCCGGCGCGGCCAAAACCACTACGCTGGCCCTACGCATCGGGGAGGCTTTATCCCGAGGTTTGGCGCCACAGCATATTTTGGGTTTGGTGTTTACGCCTGAGGCGCTGGAAGTCTTGCGCCAGCGTTTGTTGGATCTGGGGGTTTCCCCTTTTGTCGTCAGAAAGCTAGCATTGCACACCGTAGAGGGCTTTGCTAGACAGACTTTGGCGTTCTGGGAGGAGTCTACGCCTCCATCACTCAACACTCTGCATGAACTCAAGCCCATTGCGTTGGAATCCTTAGAGCGCTTAAGTGCACGTTATGCAGAGAGCGATCACGGCTATGAGCTGGACTTTAGAACACATCATGTGGCACTGAGTCAATTCTTTCAAAGCCAGCTGCGCCTAAAGGCGAGTCTCGCGCTGCAGATTGCAGAGGACGAAAGCCTGACAGAAAAAGCCCTGATGGCGGGGGTGACGGTGAGTGATTTTCTATGGACACAGCAGTACGAGCAAATACGCCAAAGTCCTTACGAGGGTGTGCTGTTTAGGGGGCCTTTTGATGGTACCTACGATTTAGCTTGTGCGCTGATCGAATCTCCCGATTTATTGCAGCTGCTGCCTGATTACCGCTTAATTCTGGTTGATGAGCTGCATGATGCGAACGAGGCGGCCTTTCAGATATTGCGGGCTTTGCTGTCCAAAGAAAATACCTACTTGGTGGCTGCCGGTGATAAAGATCAGGTGATCTACAAGCAACTGGCTGCGGACGCCAGCTATTTGCATGAGCGCTTTACCGCTTATTTCGCACCCATCCACACCTACCCCTTGAGCCACACCTATAGGCACGGCCCTTATCTGGCCTATGCGGTAGCCGCCTTTAAAAATAAAAAAGTCGATAGTGCGTTGGCCTTGGGGACGCAGATTCATGTGCACTCTTATAAGGACACGGACGCAGAACAGGTCATGCAGCCGGTATTGGATGCGATTTTGCTTTGGCAAAAACAAGGTGGACGCTTAGATCAGTGTGCGGTGCTCTTGCGCGATGAGCATCAATCCATTGATAGGCAACCCCTGCTTTTAGCAGGCAGTTTTCTAAATGGATGGATTGATGCTCATCGCGCAAGAGCACCGCACACTGATCTAGGCGTCCACCTTGTTTTTGCCAAAGCAAAATAGCATCCAAGACCGGCTGCATGACCTGCTCTGCGTCCGTGCGCAGATTCATGTGCACTC
>DUNB01000070.1 GCA_012839585.1 Alcaligenaceae bacterium
AGCCGGTTATGTAGATGCTTTGCTTAGCTATATTGCCCCCATGGTGATCGGACCGGGCAGACCGTTGCTGCAACTACCAGAATTAAACAGCTTAGATAAAGCCTCTCGTTTTGAAATCACACACAGTAAAATCATTGGTAAGGATGTGCGCTTATTGATGCGACAGGCTCAGCACTGGCAACACCTTTATCACCATATACAACAGCTACAGGCTTAGGAGTTTTTATGTTTACGGGAATTGTGAGTGCCGTCGGAAAAATCAGTCAAGTGCAAGCGTTGGATGCTCAGGACGCGGATGCCGGGTTGCGTTTACGTATAGAGGCGCCTGATTTTGACTTAACTCGTTGCAAACTAGGTGACTCCATTGCCATTCAAGGCGCTTGTATGACCGTAGTGGAACTACACGATAACGCCTTTAGCATTGATATTTCACGAGAAAGCCTGAACCGTACGGTGGGGCTGGATCAGGAAAACCCGGTCAACCTAGAGCATGCCATGCGCTTAGGAGACACCCTAGATGGTCATATGGTGTTGGGCCATGTGGATGGAGTCGGGACGGTGGTTTCTTTTGAACCCGTTGGCGAGTCCTTTGAATTACGCATTCTTGCTCCGCTAGAGTTGGCCAAATACTTGGCCTATAAAGGCAGCGTCACCGTAAACGGGGTCAGTCTGACCGTGAATCAGGTTGTGGACCAAGCGGATGGCTGTGTGATCAGTATTAATCTGATTCCGCATACCGTACAGGTCACCACACTAAAACATTTACAGGCAGGCAGCCGCGTTAACCTCGAGGTGGATGCAATTGCCCGCTATGTGGAACGCATGTTGAGTCTATCCAAATAGACGGCTTGCTTTTTATTTTTATTCATCTATAATTATATTCTTTGCTAAAAGCAAACAAGGACAGGTGACCGAGTGGTTGAAGGTGCACGCCTGGAAAGCGTGTGTACGGTATCCCCGTACCGAGGGTTCGAATCCCTCTCTGTCCGCCAGAATTCAGTATGAAGCAGTACAAAGAAGTCTTAAAACCCGCATAGATTAACGCTATGCGGGTTTTTTTATGTCTGCGGATGTCGCTTGTAATTAACTCCAAGGCTGGATAAATCTATCTAAAGGCGGCTTATATGGACTATGTGGTTTATAAGATTACCTTCCCTAATGGCAAAATCTACGTAGGTAAGGATATAGGTGGTCAGGGACATTCCCTTCGGTACTTTGGCAGCTGGTCAAATAAACTTGTTGCTCAAGATTTTAGTACTGAGCAGCTTAAGGATTTTACTTTAAGAAAGACGATTTTGTTTGAGTCTGAGGACAAAGATGAGGTCAGTCGAAAAGAAGTCTTTTACATTGATGCTTTAAAGAGTAATGACCCCAGTATTGGCTATAACCGAACGTATCAAAAACCCTCTTTCTAGTTGGCTGACATTATATTGACAGTGTCGAAAAGGAGATGTTTAGCGAGGTTTTGGACGGGTTTTCTGTCTGTCTGGCCCAATATATAGACCATTTCTGTTGCTTAAGTGCAGGAAGGGCTTTGGTGTGTCTTGGGTAATGATTATGATACCCATGTCAAAAAATAATTAAGGGGTTGAAGGTGCGATTACGATTCGGTGGGTTTTTAGTAGCAGCATTATTAGTGCTAGGTGGTGGTTCGGTGAGTTTAGCTCAAGAGGTGACGCCAGAGTTTGTACAAGAAACTATTGTTAAAGCTAATCAAGGCATTGCAAGGGCTCAGTACAATTTAGGTGTGCTGTATGTTAACGGTGAAGGGGTGCGTCAGGATAAGGTGAAAGCACGTGAGTGGTATGAGCAAGCCGCGGTGCAAGGGCATGTAAGGGCTTATTACAACTTAGGCGTGATGTATATTAACGGTGAAGGGGGGGGGCTTCAGAATATGAAAACAGCCAAAGAGTGGTTTGGAAAGGCGTGTGATAGAGGCCTCCAATTAGGCTGTGATGCTTACCGCGAGTTAAACGAAGCGAGTCATTAGGTAGCAAGATGTGACAGGCTACGCCTCAAAAAGAGCATTTTTACGTCTAAAGATAGTGTTGATATTATGTTTTTGAAGTCATAACAATGACTAATGAAGCTCAAATATAGTATGTTTTTTCTGAAGTTCAAGTAGCACTTTAGTACACGATGAGTAGAGACAATGTGTGATTCTTAGCCTACAATGTAATACAAGTGTTATAAGCAACAAGGAGATTTATCATGACAATACTCGCAAACGTATCACTTCGGTTGCCCGTGGACTTAATTGAGCGCATTGAAAACTTAGCGAAATTGACTGGGCGTAGCCGCACCTTCTACATGCAGGAAGCTATTAAACAGAAGCTAGATGACTTGGAGGATATTTACTTAGCAGAGCAAGCGTTGATTGATATTCGTTCAGGAAAGAGCCAAACCGCGACGTTAGAGGACGTGATGAAGCGCTATGGCATGGAAAATTGAAATCGGTAGAGACGCTGAAAGATCATTAGACAAGCTGGATAAGCCTGTGGCGCGGCGAATCTTACGGTTTTTGTACGAACGAGTTGCGCCGCTTGAAAACCCGAGGGCTATCGGTGAGGCTTTAAAAGGTAGTCAGCTCGGTGATTTTTGGAAGTATCGCGTTGGCGATTATCGGGTTATCAGCCGTATTGAAGACGGAGAGTTACGCATTTTAGTGATTCGCATTGGTAATCGACGTGATATTTATCGCTAAAACCTTACTTATTTTCTTTGTTAGACTGTGGTTTTCATATCAAAATATAAGAATTAGTCTTTAAAAATCACTTTCATTTTGTAATTGCCATTTTTACCTAGAATGAAGTCTATATCTTCACCATCAGGTAGCTTTTTCTTTAAGGTTAACCCGATCCCTCGATTTCCAGGCTTTTTACACCATCTTTTTTAGCGTGAGAGATTAGCTTCATTGTTTCTTCGTTTTGCTCTTGAACATCTGTTGCACTTGATTCAAAAAAACGAGAAACAATATAACCAGCACCCCTTAACACAGTTGCAGCAGGTTTACCAAGAACCACATCTAGAGGGGATATGCTTTGAAACAAAAGATTCGTATTAATACGATAAATCTCAGAATTTCCATTGTTTTTCTTAGAGTCCATACTTCTCTCCAGAAGTAAAAGCTAAAACATTTAATACACATTGTAACTGACCGTTTAATCTTATGTGTTTTCCAGTTGATATTACATGAGTAATGTCAGATTGAGACGCTTTATCGGCGTTTTTTAGGTTGATATCGGTATGTCGTTCTAGCTAGCCCAACCAATCTGCATGCGGCACGTTCACTCAGCGTAAATCGAGCCATCACGTACTCCACAACAGCCTGTCGTGTCAAAAAAGTGGTAAAGCCCACCAGTAAAAAGGCTGTTGTGGAGTACGTGATGGCTCGATTTACGCTGAGTGAACGTGCC
>DUNB01000071.1 GCA_012839585.1 Alcaligenaceae bacterium
GCGCAAAAATACCCGTGATAACACGCCCTGTATTGTGAATGTAGAACTGGTTCCTGGTGATAAGGTCGAGGTGGGTGTAGCAGCCAAAGGCGGCGGATCAGAAAACAAAAGCCGTTTTGCGATGTTGAACCCCAGCGAATCCATTGTGGATTGGGTGTTAGAGCAAATCCCTCAGATGGGTGCCGGCTGGTGTCCTCCTGGTATGTTGGGAATTGGGGTAGGTGGTACGGCTGAAAAAGCCATGTTGATGGCCAAAGAGTCCTTGATGGAAGACATCGACATGTTTGATCTACTCAAACGTGGTCCACAAAACAAAATCGAAGAGCTACGTATAGAGCTCTACGAAAAAGTGAATGCACTAGGAATTGGGGCGCAGGGCCTAGGTGGTTTGACGACCGTGTTAGACGTCAAAATCAACACTTTCCCCACCCACGCTGCCTCTAAACCAATTGCCATGATTCCAAACTGTGCCGCAACACGCCATGCACACTTTGTCTTAGATGGTAATGGCCCTGCAAAACTGGCCGCCCCGTCTATGGACGTATGGCCAGACGTGGCCTGGGCACCGGATTACAACAAATCCAAAGCCGTGAATCTGGATACGCTAACACCAGAGGAGGTCGCGAGCTGGAAACCTGGCGAGACCTTACTGCTGTCCGGAAAAATGTTAACTGGACGTGATGCGGCGCATAAACGCATTCAAACTATGTTGGCAGCAGGTGAAAGCTTACCGGTGGACTTCACAAACCGTGTCATTTACTACGTAGGTCCTGTGGATCCTGTGGGTGAAGAGGCCGTAGGCCCAGCTGGTCCAACCACTGCTACACGTATGGATAGCTTCACAGAAATGATGCTGTCCCAGACCGGTTTGATTTCCATGATCGGTAAAGCCGAGCGTGGTCCCAAAGCCATCGAGGCCATCAAAAAACACAAATCGGCTTATCTCATGGCCGTAGGTGGTGCCGCTTACCTCGTATCCAAAGCCATTAAAGCTGCCAAAGTGGTTGGCTTTGAGGACCTAGGCATGGAAGCCATTTATGAGTTTGAGGTCAAAGACATGCCCGTAACGGTGGCGGTAGATGCCACGGGCGAATCCGTGCACACCACCGGCCCAGCGCATTGGCAGCAAATGATTAAAAACATTCCTATCATATCGGCCTAATTGCGTGGCTAGGCTCCCGGTCTGAACGCCGGGGGTTTGTACGCTAATTGCGATAAATAATAAATGCCCCGAAAATTCGGGGCATTTTGCTATATAAACATATAGCCAAAGGTTATTTTTTATCATTTGGCCCTTATGACAGAATGTGGGCTCACATTGGTTTTAGTTGTTGGGGTTGATATGAAAATTTGGCGTGTGGCGATGGCCTTGTTACTGTGGGTAGGGATGCAGAGCTCCGCGGTGGCAAACACGGCGCAACCGGTAGTGGATGCACAGACCTTATCTGCGCTATTAAGTGTGCCTAAAGTTAAGGTAATTGATATTCGATCGGCGGATTTTTATGCAGCAGATCATATTCCTACGGCGCTGTCTGCGCCTTATGGTAAATGGCGCGGTCCGGCGCATAATCCGGGTCAGTTGGCAGACAGCCAATACTTACAACAATTAGTGCGTGATCTGGGCATCGCTCAGGATGAGCACGTCATCGTCTATTCCTCGGGAGATAGTCAAACAGACTTTGGCGCAGCAGCTCGCGTCTACTGGACGCTGAAATATGTGGGCTTGACGCACTTAAGCGTGTTGGATGGGGGCTATCAACAGTGGCAAAAAGCGGGTCTAGCTACAGAAAATACTACGCCGGAAATCCAACCTAGCGACTTCATCGCCCACATCAACTCGTCCGTGGTGATTTCTAAAGACGAGCTCTTAGCCAAGGTCACGAGCAAAGATCCTCAGGCACAAATCATTGATGCACGTCCTGAAGCCTTTTACGAGGGTAAGGTAAAAGCACCTACCGCCAGTACGCCCGGTACCATTGCCGGTGCTAAAAACGCACAGCATCAACAGTGGTTCAGCGATAAAAGCGCCACACTGAAACCCGTGCAAGAGATTCTACAGTTGGTACAACAACAAGGCTTAGACCAAGCCGCTGAAACCGTGTCGTTTTGTAATACCGGTCACTGGGCGGCAACGAACTGGTTTGTGCTTTCCGAGGTCGCGAAGCTAAAAAATGTGCGTCTTTATCCCGCCTCTCTAGCAGAGTGGACGCAGGCTGAACAGGCTTTGCCTATGAAAAACACACCGAGCCGAGGGGATCAAATCCTCAATAAATTCCAACAACTAATTAAAAAATAAAGAGAGTCTGTAATGAATCAGCGTGTGTTATTGGGCGGCGTATTGATTGCTTTTTTCGCCTTCTTATTTTGGTTTGTTTCGGTACGCCAAAGCCTTTTGTTTATTGTAGGTATAGGCTTAGGTGCGGTGTTGGCGGGGGCTCGCTTTGGTTTTACTACAGGTTGGCGTAATTTAATCGATCACCGTGATGCCAGTGGTGTGTTCGCTCAGTTACTTTTATTGGCCATTGCTGCAGCCTTTTCCATGCCGTTATTAGCGGCTTTTCCTGGTGAGCTGAATGCGGCACTGGGGCCACCCAGCATCAGTTTGTTGGTAGGGGCGTTAGTCTTTGGTGCAGCCATGCAAATTGCCGATGGTTGCGGTTCGGGGACCCTGTATAAAGCCGGTTTAGGTATTCCTTTGAACATGGCGATTTTGCCTGTGTTTGCTCTAGGTAGCTTTTTGGGTTCGGCCCATTTATCTTGGTGGCTAGATCTAGGCAGCATAAAGCCCGTGGGTTTAGTCAATGAGTTTGGGGCGACGGGCGCTCTGGGCATTACCTATGTGGGCTTGATTGTGTTGGGCCTATTGGCTTGGACCTGGTCCAAAAAAGCAGCTAGCCCGCGTTCTGTGATCAACAAAACCTTACTCATTGGCGCCGTGCTGTTAGCCCTTTTAGCGGTGTTGAACTTGGTGATCGCCGGTCAGCCGTGGGGTGTGGTGTATGGCTTTGGTTTATGGGCGGCCAAAATCGCTCAAGCCGCTAATGTGTTTGATCCAACAACGAATGTGTTTTGGAGCCTTCCTGTGAATGCTCAAGCCTTAGAACAGTCGGTGTTTTTGGATTTAACCTCGATCACGAACATTGGGATTTTGGCCGGTGCATTGTGGATTTCTGCACGTAAAAAAGCAGGAAGCACTACTCCATTGACCGCTAAACAATGGGCGGTGGGAATTCTAGCTGGCTTTTTGTTGGGCTACAGCTCACGTTTGGCCTTTGGTTGTAATGTAGGCGCTATGGTGAGTGGTATCTCCACAGGCAGTGTACATGGTTGGATTTGGGTGGCGATGGCTTTCTTAGGCTCATTAGCTGGTGTACGTATTCGTCGTCATTATGGGTATTGATATGAGCAAAAACCTACGTGTTGGGATTTTTTGGATGATCTTAGTGTGCTTCTTTGTTTGGGACTGGACTCAGTCTCAGCCGGTGAACCTACGACTAGAGGCCCCGATTATTGCGGTGGGCTCTGGCCAAGCACCTTCCGGGGGGCATTGCGCCACCTTTTAGAAGCTAAAAAGAACTCGGCCCGCTGTGCTGTGCTGCTCAACAATCTGTCATTGATACCGATTGATTTGAGCGCATGACAAAGCGGGCCGTTTTTTTATCAGCTTAAGTCGAAAAGCCTTTCCTTCGAGTGGAGGATCAGGTGTCTTAGTGAGCTGGAGGGCTAGTCCTGATCCAATGGGCTGATGCTCTGATCAGAGCAGGCCTCAAGCAACTGTTGGATAGGGCCTTGGGGCAATACCAATGAAGGATACAGTTCAGCGAGCGGGTGCAACACAAACGCGCGTAAGTGCATACGGGGGTGGGGCACGATGAGGTCTTCGGTTTGGATTTGCTGATCGCCGTAGAGCAACAAATCGAGATCCAGCGTACGTGGCGCGTTGGTATAAGAGCGTTCGCGTCCATGTGCATTTTCAATGGCGAATAGCTGTTGCAATAGATCATGCGGATCCAACGTGGTCTTAAAGCTGGCGACGGCATTAATGTAATCAGGTCCATCTGCATCGACTGGAGCCGTGCGATAAAAGCCAGAAATACGCACATCACGGCAATTTGGCAGTTGATGCAAGGCGTCGCAGGCGTCTAATAGGGTGCCAATGGCATCGCCTAAGTTTGCGCCTAGACCCACATAGGCGGTAACAGCAGGGGTATTACTCATCGCTGGCTTGACTCCTTGCGGCAGAGCGTTGGGGACGACGGGTGCGTCGACGAGGGCGCTTGGCTGCGCCGGCACGTTTGGGTGGTAAGCGATCGGCAATTAAGGTCGTACGTTGGTCCGTATCCGCATTGGCCAGATCCATCCACCATTGCGCATCCACACTATCGACTTCTTTGACCGCGGCACGTAGCTGTAAAAAGTCTACCGAAGCGCGAAAACGAGGTTGTTCCATCATGCGCCAAATAGCTCGGTTGTTGACCCGATCAAAGCGTGTTTGGGTAAACCAAATTTCACGCATGTCAGATTGAAAGCGTTTTTGTATAGGCATGGCACGCCCCTGCTGAGAGAGGGCATCGTCGCTGGCGGACGCAATGGCTTGCGCTGGTGGCTGACCTTGTTTTTGATAAGCCTGCCATTTTTCACGTACTGAAGGCCAGAGCAAGGCCGCAAATAAAAAGCTGGGGCTCAAGGATTTGCCAGTGCGCACACGACTGTCCGTTCTGGCTAAAGCATTGTCCACAAAGTTTAGGTCGTCTTCATTGGCCAAGAGCTCGTCCATAAAGGGAAAGAGGTTTTGATGTAGGCCTTCGGCGTGAATCAGACGCAAACATGCCATCGCATTACCGCAGCTCAGCAATTTAATGCTTTCATCAAAAAGACGCGACTCAGGCACGTTTTCGAGCAAATCGGCCAGTTTGGCAATAGGGGCGTGCGTATCGGGATCAATGGTGGCATCGAGTTTGGCGGCAAAGCGCATAGCACGCAGCATGCGAACCGGATCTTCGCGATAGCGTGTTTCAGCATCACCAATAATGCGAACCACACGGTTTTTTAAGTCCTCGACCCCATTGTGATAATCCACCACGGTTTCTGTGGTCGGATCGTAGTACAGCGCATTTAGCGTAAAGTCACGACGTCTGGCATCGTCTTCCAGTTGGCCATAGTCATTGTCACGCAAAATGCGGCCATGCTCATCGGTGAGCTCCTCGTCTTTGGCATCTGCCCTAAAGGTGGAGGTCTCGATGACTTCATAGCCAAACACCACGTGCACTAATTTAAAGCGACGTCCAATGATACGTGCGCGTCTAAACAGAGGACGAATTTGTTCTGGAGTGGCATTGGTCGCCACATCAAAGTCTTTGGGCTCTAGACCCACAATTAAGTCTCGTACCGCTCCGCCGACCACATAGGCCTCAAAGCCATGTTGCTGTAGCACCTCGCAGACTTTGATGGCATGACGAGAGACCAGGCGTCGATCGATACGGTGCTGTTCTACCGTGTACCGTTGCGGTCCAGTAGGACGTGGCGGGGTAGGAGTAAACAGACGGGAGACGAAGTTTTTTATTGTTTGTTTCAGCATGCGGTGAATCAGGATTTGGCGTCTAATAAGTCATTAAATAAATCAATGATTTGCCAGTTACGCTCTTGGGCAGTTTGACGTAAACGATCGCTAGGATTGGTGGCGACTGGGTCAGACACCACCTCCATCAAGGGTAAATCGTTGGGAGAATCACTATAAAACCAGACTTTTTCGAACTGATCGCGTTTTAGACCTAACTCGTGCAACCATTGGTCAACCCGGGTGATTTTACCGGCTTGATAAGAGGGTACGCCACTAATTCGGCCGGTGTAAACACCATCTTTGCGCTCCGGAATGGTGGCGATGAGGTGTTCAATACCAAAAATTTTTGCAATCGGTGTGGTGACGAACTCGTTGGTGGCCGTCACGATGGCACACAGATCGCCTTGATCCAAGTGCTGTTTAGCCAGAGCTTTTGCTTGAGGGTGAATAGCGGGCAAGATGACTTCTTGCATGAACACCTCTTGCCATTGCAATAGGGTTTCACGCGGCTGGTTGGCGATTAGGCCCAACATGAACTCGGCGGATTCTTCGGCAGTTAGCTTGCCTTCGTTGTATTGATCCATCAGTGCTTCGTTACGGCGCTGGGCCTCGACAGGATCACCAGCTCGCCCTGTGCGGGCCAAAAAATCAGCCCATTGATAGTCGCTATCTAAGGGCAATAAAGTGTGATCTAAATCGAACAGAGCAAGGTTTTGTGGGGAAATCATGAGGACTCACAAAGCAAGAGCCAATCGGCCTACAGAATAAAGAATAGAAGAACGTAGCGTATAAAACACGCTCTATAGTAATGCCGATTATACAAAGCAACAGCGCTTACGGTGTTAAAAGCTGCACAGATCGATAATACACACTAAAATAGAGGCGTTTAGGCTACGGCAAGAACCTAGCTGCAGTACAATTCGTACGTTTAGTAATTTTACCTATCCCACGGCGTTATTCATGACAAACAATCAATCCGTATCTTTGACCTACCGCGATGCAGGGGTCGATATTGAGGCAGGCGACGAGCTAGTCTCTCGTATTAAACCCTTGGCGGCGCGCACCATGCGTCCCGGTGTACTGGCCGGTTTAGGCGGTTTCGGAGCTATGTTTGAGCTTCCTAAAGACCTCAAAGAGCCTGTATTAGTTTCTGGCACCGATGGGGTGGGCACCAAATTGCGCTTGGCTTTCGAATGGCAGCGCCACGATACCGTAGGTATTGATTTGGTCGCCATGAGCGTGAACGATATTTTGGTACAGGGCGCCGAGCCTTTGTACTTTTTAGACTATTTTGCTTGTGGCAAATTAGACTTAGATACCGCTACCGATGTGGTCGCCGGCATTGCTAAAGGCTGTGAACTCTCTGGTTGCGCGCTAATTGGTGGCGAAACCGCAGAAATGCCTGGTATGTACCCCGATGGCGAATACGACCTAGCCGGTTTTGCTGTGGGTGCCGTAGAAAAATCCAAAATCATCACAGGTGAACACATCGCCGAGGGTGATGTGATTTTGGGCTTGGCTTCTAGTGGGGCTCACTCCAACGGTTATTCCTTAATCCGCAAAATCCTAAAGCATGCCAACGTACGTCCTACCGACGAACTAGATGGTAAACCTTTTGCCGATGTAGTGATGGCACCGACCCGTTTGTACGTCAAACCAGTTTTAGCTGTGCTTAAAGAGTTCGGCGAGGCCATCAAAGGCTTGGTACACGTAACCGGTGGTGGTTTATTAGAAAACATTCCGCGCGTTTTGCCAAAAAACACCGCGGCGCATATTGCGCGTGATGCTTGGACTATGCCTGTATTGTTCCAGTGGCTCCAAGAAAACGGTGGCGTAGAGGACGAGGAAATGTGGCGCGTCTTTAACTGCGGTATTGGCATGATTGTGGTCGTACCAGCTGATAAGGCTGCAGCAATTCAGTCCTCCTTCGAAGCACAAGGTGAAACCGTTTATCAATTAGGTAAAGTGGTGAACCGTGCCGAGGACGAGGCAGCCGTCGTCATCGCCTAATTCAGATGCTTTAGCCTGCTCCGGTGTGCAGCACGTCTTGGCTTTTAGATCCAGGACGATGTCAACAGCTACAGGTGATCAAAAATCCCCAATCAGCAGACTCTCTCGCTGATTGGGGATTTTTTATGGTGTAGTTGATGATGCGAATGGCTGCCCGTGGCGTGATGACGCGATGGCTAGGTGCTTTGAAGAACAGCGCTGATCAGAGTGTCTGGATTTGGCTGTGGAACGGTTGAGTGGTTCTGTGATGAGTGTTAACTCCAGTGTTGGGCGACTTCATCCACTACTAAATCAGCGCGTTGCTCGTTCATGCAATCCAACGCAATGCGCTCTGGCATGGCTCGCAGCCAGGTCATTTGACGCTTGGCTAACTGACGGGTGGCAATGATGGCTTTTTCAATGGCCTCGTCCAGACTGCATTCACCGTCCAGATACTCCCAAATTTGCCTATAACCCACACTACGAATAGAGGGCAGACCGATGTGTAGGTCGTCTCGGGCGTAGAGTTTTTCCACCTCGGCCACCAAGCCCAAATCCACCATTTGGTAATAGCGTTGGGCAATGCGTGGGCTGAGTTGTTGACGCTCGACGGGTTCCAGGCTGATGGTGTGGTAGTGGCGCTGATGCAGCGGCTTGGGTGGGGCATCGCGTAGCCAAGCCGACATGGTTTTACCGCTGAGGCGATAAATTTCTAAGGCACGCTGTATCCGCTGACTATCGTTAGGCGCCAATCGAGCTGCTGTTTCCGGGTCGATGGCAGCTAGTTCGGCATGCAAGGCAGGCCAGCCTTTTTGTTCTGCTTCGGCATCCAGTTGGGCCCGAACCTCTGGGGTGGACTCGGGCAGATTGCTCAAACCCTCGCGCAGCGCTTTGTAATACAGCAAGGTACCACCACACAAGAGGACGTGACGTCCTCGGGCGTGGATCGCATCAATGAGCTGTTCGGTATCATGTACAAAACTGGCGGCAGAATAGCTTTGTGCAGGATCACGAATATCTAATAGGTGATGGGGCACGGCGGCCTGTTCTTCTATCGTGGGTTTGGCGGTACCAATATCCATGCCGGTATAAATGGTGGCCGAGTCCATCACGATGATTTCCACATCCCAACGTTGGGCAATGGCGTGGGTGGAGGCGCTTTTGCCGGCCGCAGTGGGGCCTGTTAGGCAAATAATGGTAGGTTGGCTCATGGATTATTGGCCTCGCAAAAAGAGCTTGTCCAAATCATTCATGCTCCAATAAAACCAGGTGGGACGGCCGTGGTTACAGAGGTCCGCGCGTTCGGTCTGTTCCATGGCACGTAATAGCGCATTCATTTCGGTCAGGGTGAGCTGGCGGTTGGCGCGTACCGAGCTGTGGCAGGCCATAGTAGAAAGCAGCTCGTTGCGTTGGGCCTCTAGACGCGTAGAGCCCCCGAAACGAGACAAATCGGCTAAGACGCTACGTGCTAACGATTCGATATCCCCTTGAGCCAACAAGGCGGGGACAGCGCGCACCGCAATAGAGGTGGGGCCGCTAGGGCGCATCACCAAACCCAAGGCCTCCAGTTGTTCTTGGTGCTCTTCGACCAGAGCGGTTTCGGTTTGGCTGCAATGAAACACCACCGGTACGAGTAATTCCTGCATAGGCAATTCACGAGCATCCATGGCGGTTTTGAGTTTTTCATAAACGACGCGTTCGTGTGCCGCATGCATATCGACTAAGATCAGCCCGTTTTTTACCTGAGACAAAATATAAACCCCGTGCAATTGCGCCAAGGCCATGCCCATTGGTAAGTCACGAGCTGCCTCGTTGACTAAGGAGGATAAACGTTGCGCCTCTGTAGGGGGCGTTTTTATCTCATCAGAGACAGACGGTGGGGATGAGAGCGCGCCGCGAGCAGGTGTTGTCGTCGCATCATCGGGTTCAGTGGGTTGGATGGGCGCATAAAAGCCTTGCCATTGCTCGGTAGTGGGAGCCGTCACACGGGAAGTTTGCCCGCCCTCGTGCAAATCAAAGCGCTGTTGATGGCGTGGTGTCGCGTAATCAGAACGAGCGGGAGCAGCGGAGCCAGACCGTGCCGTTAACCCAGGATAAGCCGAGCGCCCAGACGAGGAGTGAGTAGAAGACGGATTGGGTTCTACGTGTCCTGATGTGGAGGCAGTGGCTCCGGTAGGGGATTCGGTCTGTTCTGATGGGGAAAAAGAAGCCCCTGTAATGGAATCAACCTGTCCCTCTGTAGAAAAAGGGGATCCTGTAGTGGCATCTGGTGTAGACGCCCCATCCATCGAGGTGCCTGCTTGTTGAATGCGTTCGGCCTGATTCTCTGCTAAGGCTTCTTGTAAGCTGTTTTTTACAAAGGCAAACACCGCACCGGAGTCTCTAAAGCGTACCTCGTGTTTAGCTGGATGCACGTTGACGTCAACGGTATTGGGATCAATGGATAAATACAACACATAAGCAGGTTTGCGGTCCCCGTGTAGTACATCTTTGTAGGCGGCTTGGATGGCTGCGGTCATGACGCGATCGCGCACAAAGCGTCCATTGACAAAGGTAAAGGTCTGATCTGTACGAGACTTAGCAAAAGCAGGACGAATCGTGATGCCTTCTAAGCGAATCAAATCGTGAGTGGACTCTAAGAAGACACACTGTTCTACAAACTCCGCACCCAAAACCTGTACAATCCGGTCTTGTATTGTGCCCGCAGGCCAATGACGGCTGGCTTTATTATTATGAAAAATTCTAAAGCTCACCTCTGGGTAGGCCAGCGCAATGCGCTCGGCAGCGGTGATGCAATGCCCAAATTCGGTGCCTTCCGTACGCAAGAACTTTCTACGTGCGGGGATGTGGTCAAAAATTTGACGCACATCCACACTGGTTCCCACGGAACCGGCACTAGGTTGTGGCTCGGACTGGCCGGCTTGAAGTTCCCACGCATGTTCATCCTGCACGGTGCGAGAACGCAGGCTCAAGGTAGACACCGAGGCAATAGAAGGCAAGGCCTCGCCCCGGAACCCCATCGACGTCACGGACTCGAGTTCCGCTAAGGAACGAATTTTACTGGTAGCGTGTTGGGTAAGGGCAAGAGTTAATTCGTCTTTGATGATGCCAGAGCCATCATCCGTCACAGCAATACGACGAATACCGCCCCCGTCTAGCCGGATTTCTATGTTCTTGGCTCCGGCATCCAGAGCATTTTCGAGTAGTTCTTTAAGGACGGAAGCAGGACGCTCGATGACCTCACCAGCCGCAATTTGGCTGACTAAGACCGAGGGTAAGGGTTGGATAGTACGATAAGCAGTCATATTTTCACTTGTTTAGATCTCGTCACCATTGTAGTCCATGCATTGTCGTGATTTCAGCGTAAAATGCTTACCAGATTGCAAAGTACGCGTTGATTATAGGTTGTTATTTAAAGGGTTAGCATGCCAGAAATTTTAACTATCTTACTGCACATTGATCAGTACCTCGGCGTTTGGGTGGACCAGTACGGGGCTTGGATTTATGTGATTTTGTTTTTTATTATTTTTGGTGAAACCGGCTTAGTTGTTTTGCCCTTTTTGCCGGGCGATTCCTTGTTGTTTATCGCTGGGGCCTTTGGGGCGTCGGGCATGCTGAACCCGGTGTTTTTAGGGGTGTTGCTCTTTGTGGCGGCTGTTTTGGGTAATACCGTGAACTACTACGTAGGGCGTTATATTGGGCCCAAGGTCTTTAGTACGGAATCTCGGTTTTTGGATAAACGCGCACTCTTAAAAACACAAGAGTTCTATGCAAAACACGGTGGTAAAACCGTGGTGCTATCCCGCTTTTTACCTGTATTTCGCACCTTTGCTCCTTTTGTGGCAGGGGTAGGTAATATGCCAGCAGTACTCTTTCAGTTCTATAACATTTTGGGTGCAGGCTTATGGATTTTTGGTTTGATCACCTTGGGCTATTTCTTTGGTAATGTACCCATTATTAAAGAACACCTCAGTACCATTGTCTTAATCGGTGTAAGCGCTGCTGCCGTCCCTGTGGTTGGTGGTGTGCTCTGGCGCTTGATTCAAACCAGAAAAACCAAATAGCATAGGAATACGTTAAAAGCTATCCGTCAGACTCATAGCCAAAACGGAATAAAACAACCCCAAAACCAGAGATCTGTTTTTGGGGTTGTTTCATTGGATACTGAGGGCGAATGGATCTAGTCTAAGCAACGAGAATTGATCTGCACCCTTTTAAAGCAAAAATACCAATTAACTACGCTGTGCTAGGGCGGCACCAGATTTAAAGTAATCCTGAATACCACTGAGCATGGCGCGAGCTAGCTTATCCTGATGCGCCGCACTGCGTAGCAGTTTTTCCTCGGTAGGATTACTGATAAATGCGGTTTCGATCAGGATGGACGGGATATCAGGGGCTTTAAGTACCGCAAAGCCGGCTCGTTCCACCTGGCGTTTATGCAATTTGTTGATCTTGCCGATTTCCGACAACACCCCTGTACCCATACGCACAGAATCATTAATCTGCGCCGCGGTAGAGAGGTCCAACAGAACCTGGGCCACTTGCTTGTTATGAGTGCCAATATTAATGCCACCAACCAAATCGGCCTCGTTTTCCTTTTTGGCTAACCAGCTGGCCGCCGTACTGGTGGCACCGGTTTGTGATAAGGCATATACCGAAGAGCCCCTAGCGCTGGGTTTAATCCAAGCGTCCGCGTGAATAGAAATAAACAGATCTGCTTTAACACGGCGGGCCTTTTGTACGCGTACCCCTAATGGCACAAAGAAATCTTTGTCGCGTGTCATATAGGCACGCATATTGGGCTGGGCATCAATTAAGCGTTTTAAGCGTTGAGCAATTTGCAGCACCACGTCTTTTTCACGAGTACCCGCGGGACCAATGGCGCCGGGATCCTCGCCACCATGACCAGGGTCTAGCGCGATAAGAATAGGGCGGTTAGCCGGCGTGGGGGCTACCTGTGGCACTGGGCTAGTTTGTTTAGGTGCCGGACGTGGAGCAGGCGCGGTCTGGCCTGCTACGGTAGGTACAGGAACAGAAGGCGAGTTTTGGCCTAATTGCTCTAATACCGAGGCCAATGGATCGGAGTCCTGAGCATTTTGCAACGCCAGGAGCGGGTCACGCGCCACGCGCGGATACAAGTCAATAACCAGACGGTATTTGTATTCCCCAACAGGCTTTAGGGTAAAAACCTGAGGGGCAATGGGTTGTTTTAGGTCTAAGACCAAACGCACCACATCCGGTTTAAACTGCCCCACCCGTACATTGCTGATGTAAGGGTCATTGGAGCGTACCTTGGAGATTAGCTCTTGAAGGGTGGAGTTAATGGTGATGCCTTGCAGGTCGATCACCATGCGATGGGGGTTGTCTAAAGTAAAGTGCTCAGAGGTGAGCTCGCGGTCTAGCTCTAAGGTGACGCGCGTGTACTCATCCGCAGGCCAAGTACGCACCGCTACAATGCTGTTCGCATTCGCAATACGCGGAACAATAGAAAACACCAACAACGTCGTCGCCGAAGCCACAAAACGACGTCGGTTTGGGCGCGTTACGCCCGCATCTAGTTGTTCTGTGTGAGTGTTTTTATCCATGTTTGTCCTTTTGTACTGTGGGCTGTAATAGAGAGCTGACGCCCTTCATCTTTGTAATGAAAGTGCAAATATAAATCGGGAGGTGGCAAGAGCCCACCGGCTTTTTCAGGCCATTCGATCAGAACCACAGCGCTCTCTTCTAGAATATCACGAAAACCCGCCTCTACCCATTCTTCAGGACTATTAAATCGATAAAAATCAAGATGATACAGATTTAAGCTAGAAACAGTATAGCTTTCTAGTAAGGCGTAGCTGGGACTTTTGATGCGCCCAGTCACGCCTAAAGCACGTAAAAAAGCACGTGTAAATGCCGTTTTCCCTGCTCCCAAATCACCTTTTAAATAGATATGTATTTTGGAATCAATGGGTTGCACGATTTTGGCTAGACGTTGCGCTAAGGCCAGCGTGGCCTCTTCGTCGGCTAAAAAAAGATCGTAAACCATAGGTTCGGACTGGGAGGGAGACATAAGCATTAAGTTGTGTAAATGACAAGATGGAACAGCACGGTTAGGGATTACCTAGGTAACCTAGATAAAAAGTCTTATTTTACATTGCAGTCTATTGTACTTTGTCTCTATAATTTTAGGTTGCTTGGCCCCATAGTTAAATGGATATAATAGTCCCCTCCTAAGGGATAGTTGCAGGTTCGATTCCTGCTGGGGCCGCCAGACATAAAAAAGCGCTTGGATTACCGAGCGCTTTTTTGTTGATTTACTTATCTAAATAAATCCAGTTTTAATATTGCGGCTTAAATTATCCCGTCTAGATCTAGAGTCAGACTACCCATCTGCCCAACACCGGTCTGTAATAAGGTCGCGTTTGTTAATGACTCATAAATCGAATGATAGAGATTAAAGTCAGAGTCTAACTTGATTTTCGTTGATTCTGTACCCTCTGCTGTGCCGTCACTTAAGATCCACTCTAAGGCCTGATAGTGACTCGTAATTCCCGTTTCTGCGTCGTAAGAGGTATCGGATATATAAGCTAAACCAAATACAACATTTTCTTCAACAACGGAAAAAGCGTCTACATAGTCCATGAGTTTTTCTAATTGATCTGTCTCCCAGTTGTAAGAATACACGGTGTTTTCCGAGTCACTGAAAAAGATTTGATCTTCGTCATGCTCTAACTCAATACTCGAAGAGGGGATGTTGTCTTTGACCAGTACCGCAGTCGGTGCTTTCAAGGCTGTGTTGACGGCGTATAAACCATTATTCTCACTATAGAAAACAAAATCATCTACTGTGAGTAAATGGATAGCAGTGCCGTTACTCAAGGCGACAGTGCCTGACTCAGTACCGTCTGACACGAAGAGTTTTTGCTTAGTGGCGGAGGTGTAGGCGCTGAATAATAGCTTGTCATTCACCATCAGGCTGGTTTGATAGTGTCCTAGACTACTCCCCGTCCCTGGTAAAATATCTTTCACAAGCTGCGACTCTCCTGTTTGAGAGTCCATGACCCATAGTTCTTCTCCATGAGTGTCATCATGTATAGAGAGGAAGGCTTTTTCTTGATTATGCCCTAATACAGATACCGATTTGACGTCCATGAGTTTTTCATGGTTGCCCTGGCTATCTGTTTTAAAAATGGTTTTTCCATTATTTTCAGCAGAGAAAAACAGGGTGTCTTCTGTAGCCCATAAAGTTTCAGGCTGAGTATAGTCTTTATCTAATTCAATAAAAACAGACCCTTGCTCATCACCATTAGTCATAATTAGGCTACTGGTGTACGGATAATTTGAATCTCGAGTGGTACCGCTTAATACAGCTTTATCTTGAAAGGTAGAGATGGGACTGCTAACGGGATGGTTAAGCTTGTAATGATCAAGAAAATCAAGTGGCTGAGTATTTTCTTCTGTGCCATCACTAATCCAATACGTAGAGTTTCCAGCATGGAAAATAGCGTTACCATTTGGAAGTAGGGCAAAGCCTTTTTCAAAATAATAGTTATCAATACCTGAGGCTGTTCCAGGGGAAACGTCTTTGACTAAACCACCTTCTAGGCCGAGATCTGTGTTAATGGTGTAGCTAAAGAGCTCTGTGCCGTAAGGAGCGGAGTGTGTTGAGAACCAGACCTGCGAGGAGTTCTCATTCCAGATGATTTTCGAGTTAACACGAGGAATTGAAATGGGGGATTGAGTATATTGGCTAAGGTCATTGCTAATGACTAGGCTTTGGTTACCAAAAACTCCCAGATCACCATTAGGTGATAAAGAGTAAGCTCCATCATAGCCACCTAGGTTTATTAGGCCTTCTTTGGTATCCAAAAGATAAAAATCGCCTTGGTAGGTCATGGGGCCATCATAAGAGCTTGATGCAAAATTATTGGTGTACAGTACTTTATCTTTGCTAAGGTTAGTGTGAATCAACTTTAAATTTTTATAGTTATTCTGCGTTTCATCCATATAGCTAAGTTTTGTTACTTTACCTTGATGGTAAAGCGTTAATGCTTCTGGCGTAGGTATGACTAGTGTCCAATCTGCAAAAACCTTTGGGACCATTCCATTATTTGGTAATTCAGGCTCAACGGGGGTAGGCTCAATAGGGTCAGGCTCAACGGGGGTAGGCTCAATAGGGTCAGGTTCAACCGGATTAGGGTCAACGGGAGTCGGCTTAATGGGATCCGGCTTAATAGGATTTGTACTCTCTGGTTTTTGCACATTAAAGGCTGGGGGCAAAGGTGTGCTTTCTGTTATTTCTAACTCAGTAGGGATAGTTAAAAATTTTCCTGATACAGGCACAAAGTCGGTTGGTAGCTCAGTATCAGCGGCTAGCTTCCAGTTAGCAGGGGCTTTAAATTCAGGTATAAATGGCGCGATCTCATCTACTCGAGCCAACGCGGCATCCAATTTTCCTTTGGCCAAAGCCTCGTTAAATAGAGGATCATTTGCAAAGTCTTTTAATGAAATGCCATTGCCTAGGTCCCGTCCTTCGGAGATTTCGTAGGTCAGTAAATGATGGAGGCCGCTGGTATGCCCTTCCTTTACAGTGTCCACTTCCCTTAAACTGAGACAGTCATAATTGGAGTTTTCTGCGATACTTTACGTAGGAGACGATTATGAAGAA
>DUNB01000072.1 GCA_012839585.1 Alcaligenaceae bacterium
ACGTGCTGCTCGCGAAATCGTTGCCAGCGAAGCCGCTCGTTGCGGTATGCCTTACGTAGACAGCCGCTGGTTGGGCGGTATGATGACCAACTTCAAAACCGTTAAAGCTTCTATCAAACGTCTAAAAGACATGGAAGCCCAACTCGCCGAAGGCGCCCTAGAGCGCATGACCAAAAAAGAAGGTCTACTATTCGAGCGTGAAATGGAAAAGCTGAACAAATCCATTGGCGGTATCAAAGACATGGCTAAACTACCCGATGCCTTATTTGTCATCGACGTTGGTTACCATAAAATTGCGGTTGCCGAAGCGAAAACGCTAGGTATTCCTGTGGTGGCTGTGGTTGATACTAACCACGCTCCTGATGGCGTTACCAAAGTGATTCCTGGTAACGATGACTCGGCTAAAGCAATTGCTCTTTATGCTCGTGGTATGGCTGACGCCATTCTACAAGGTCGCAACCAAGCACTAAACGGTTTGGTTGAAGAAATCCGCGGCGAAGAAGAATACGTCGAGGTTGACGCGGCTGAACAAGCAGACGAAGAGTAATCCCTATATATTTAGGGGGCAGGCGCTAAAGCCCATCACGTTTTAGCGCTCTATAGATTTCATACTTGCCCCAGTTTTACCTGGGGCATGTTTTACTGATTTGGAGAAAATCGTGGCTCAAATTACAGCATCGATGGTGAAAGAACTGCGCGAGAAAACCGACGCTCCTATGATGGAGTGTAAAAAAGCCTTGGTGGAAGCCGATGGCGATATGGCTCGTGCCGAAGAACTGTTGCGCGTTAAACTTGGTAGCAAAGCAAGCAAAGCCGCCTCACGCGTTACCGCTGAAGGCCTAGTTAATGTATTCATCGCTGATGATGCAAAAACCGCTTCTATCGTTGAAGTTAACTGTGAAACAGACTTCGTTGCTAAAAACGATGACTTCATTGCTTTTGTTGACGACATAGCTAAATTGGTTGCTGAGCAAAACCCAGCAGACGTAGCTGCTCTAGCCGAATTAGCCTTCCGTGACGGCACCGTAGAAAGTGTACGTTCTGCTTTGATCGGTAAAATTGGCGAGAACATTTCCGTACGTCGCTTCCAACGTTTTGTTACAGATAACAAGCTTGCTCAGTATGTTCACGGTGGTAAAATCGGCGTAATCGTTGATTTCGCTGGTGACGATGAGGTTGGTAAAGACGTTGCAATGCACGTAGCTGCCATGAAGCCTAAAGCGCTATCTGCCGAGCAGGTTCCTGCTGCAGACATCGAAGCCGAACGTTCCGTTGCTGCTCAAAAAGCGGCTGAATCCGGAAAACCTGCTAACATCGTTGAAAAAATGGTGGAAGGCGCTGTTAACAAATACCTCAAAGAGGTTACCTTGTTATCCCAGCCTTTCGTTAAGAACGACAAGCAAAGCATTGAGCAAATGTTGAAAGAGAACAATGCTTCTGTTGCTGCTTACGCCATTTACGTTGTAGGTGAGGGTATCGAGCGTCGCAACGAAGACTTTGCTGCTGAGGTTGCCGCTGTAACCGGCGCCTAAGTCGCTGCTTATATAAACAAAGCGCAGGCGTGCTGTCTCTCTTGACAGTACCTTGCGCTCTGTTTTATCTGTCATTGTTCTCATTCTCGGAATTTCTGCCATGAACACCCCTTTATACAAGCGCGTTTTGCTTAAACTATCTGGCGAAGCGCTCATGGGCGAAGATGCCTTTGGAATTAACCGCGCAACGATCATGCGCATGACTGAAGAAATAGCCGAAATCGCTAAATTAGGTGTTCAGGTCGCAATCGTTATTGGCGGTGGTAATATTTTCCGCGGCATTGCTGCTGGTGCCCAAGGTATGGATCGTGCTACAGCCGATTACATGGGCATGATGGCTACCGTCATGAATGCACTTGCCTTGCAAGATGCTTTAAAAAATCGAGGCTTAGATGCGCGAGTGCAGTCTGCTTTAAATATCGAGCAGGTTGTTGAGCCGTACATTCGTCCCAAAGCATTACGTTATCTCGAAGAAGGTAAAGTGGTGGTGTTTGCTGCAGGCACAGGTAATCCATTTTTTACTACCGATACGGCAGCGGCTTTACGCGGTGCTGAGGTGGGTGCGGAAATTGTGCTCAAAGCAACCAAGGTAGATGGTATTTATAGTGCCGATCCTAACAAAGACCCAGGTGCGACTCGTTATGCGCGCATCAGTTTTGATGAGGCCATTGTGCGCCGCCTAGAGGTGATGGATGCCACTGCTTTTGCTTTATGTCGTGATCAGAAACTACCCATTAAAGTTTTCTCCATTAATAAACCCGGCGCATTAACACGGGCAGTATGTGGTGAGGACGAAGGCACATTAGTGCACGTTTAATATAGGAATAGTTATGAGTCTTTCAGAGATTAAAAAATCGGCTGAAGATCGAATGAAAAAAACGATCGAGGCACTGATTACTGGTTTAGCTAAAATCCGCACAGGTCGTGCTACCCCTGGCATTTTGGATCACGTTAGTGTCGAGTACTATGGATCAGATGTCCCTGTAAGTCAGGTAGCTAACATTACGGTGGCTGATGCTCGCACGCTTAATTTGCAAGTGTGGGAAAAGCACATGGCGCCTATCGTTGATAAGGCCATCCGCGATTCCGATTTGGGCTTAAATCCCATTTTAATGGGCGAGTCCATTCGTGTTCCTATGCCAGCGCTTACCGAAGACCGTCGTCGTGATCTAACACGTATTGTGCGTGCCGAAGGCGAGGACGCCAAAGTCGCGGTTCGTAACTTACGTCGTGACGCCAATGATTCGTCTAAACGTCTATTAAAAGACAAAGAAATCTCAGAGGACGATGATCGTCGCTTCCAAGACGAGATCCAACGTCTGACTGATAAGTTCGTTGCTGAAATTGATCAGTTAGTCGCCGAAAAAGAAGCTGAAGTGATGACGGTTTAATAGCCACAGGTGGTTGCGATGATACTTAGCTCTACTCAAACAATACCTGAACACAGCGCGGTACCGCGCCACCTAGCTATTATT
This sequence comes from Alcaligenaceae bacterium, assembly GCA_012839585.1. Lineage (GTDB taxonomy): Bacteria > Pseudomonadota > Gammaproteobacteria > Burkholderiales > Burkholderiaceae_B > Paenalcaligenes. The sequence continues at coordinate 3,008 of DUNB01000072.1, forward strand.
ATGGATGGAAATGGGCGTTGGGCTACCCGGCGCCTATTGCCTCGTACGGCAGGTCATATGCGTGGCGTACAGTCAGTGCGTCGTGTGGTCGAGGGCTGTGGCAAGGCTGGGGTTAAATACCTCACTTTATTTGCTTTTAGCTCGGAAAACTGGCGTCGACCCTCCGATGAGGTCTCCTTATTGATGCGCCTGTTTGTGCAAACCCTGGAAAAAGAAGTTCATAAACTAGAAAAACAGGGGGTGCGCTTGCGGGTGGTTGGTGATTTAAGCCGCTTTGAACCCAAACTACAGCAGCTCATCAAAGATGCCGAAGAAAAAACAGCGCATAACGATACGCTTCATCTGACCATCGCCGCCAACTATGGGGGGCGTTGGGATATTTTAAATGCCACACGTCAGTTATTGCTGGCGCAGCCAGAGCTGGCCCAGCATCCCGAAAAAATCACTGAAGCGGATTTTAGTGAATACTTATCGATGGCTTTTGCCCCAGAGCCCGACTTGTTTATACGCACAGGTGGCGAGCAACGCATTTCAAATTTTCTGATTTGGCAGTTGGCGTATACTGAATTGTATTTTACCGATGTTTATTGGCCCGATTTTGGGGCAAAACACCTACAGACTGCCTTTGAGTGGTACCAAAACCGAGAGCGGCGCTTTGGAAGAACCAGTGCACAGCTGTAGTTCTGATTTGAGTTTATTATGTTAAAACAACGCGTTATTACGGCCGTTATTTTGATCGCGCTGTTATTAGGCGCTATATGGGCACCAACGCCTTGGGCTTTGGTGCTTATTTTATGTCTAATGGCTGCTGCTGCGGTCTGGGAGTGGCTACGTTTAAGCTACAGTGATCAATCTTTGGTGCCAATGCTTGCCGCCCTTGCTTTTGCAGCGTGCAGCGTCTATTTGGCTGCGCAGTGGATTACAGCGGCTCAAACGGGACAAGAGCACACTCATGCTTTGATATTAATTAGCCCGGTGGTTTTAGCTTATTGGGTGGTTGGTGTAGGCGTGATGCTGGCCATTGCTCAAACCGAAACACGCCAAAACCGTTTAGCCTTGTCGCTATTTGGTGTCTTGAGCATTGCCGTGGCGTGGGCGGCTTTGATTGATATGTGGCTCTATCGTGGGGCGTGGTACTTACTCTCTATGCTGATCGTGGTGTGGGTGGCCGACATTGCGGCTTACTTTACTGGAAAAGCCTTTGGTAAGCGTAAACTCGCTCCGCGTGTCAGTCCGGGCAAAACCTGGGCTGGCTTAGGCGGTGGTGTGGTGGCTGTTATCGCTTGGGTATTTATCAGCGCTCAATGGAATGGCTCCTTTGGCGCAGAGCTGGTGGCGAATTGGTCCTGGTATGGTGCGGCACTTTTTGCCATATTATTGGCCTTGTTTTCAGTGGTAGGGGATTTATTTGAGTCCCTGTTAAAACGACGTGCAGGCTATAAAGACTCCAGTCAATTGTTGCCTGGACACGGTGGGGTTTTAGATCGTATAGATGCCTTAATTCCCGTAGCTCCCTTAGCTGCTTTTGTGGCTGGGCCTTGGTTACACGCTTTGCTTAGTAAAGCCGCTTAATTTCCTGGTTCTATTGATTTTATGATTCAATCTGTTTGTATTCTTGGCTCCACAGGTTCCATAGGGCAAAGCACGCTGGATGTGATTGCGCGTAACCCTGAGAAAATGCAGGTATACGCTTTGTCTGCTTTTAGTCGTATAAAGCTATTGGCGCAGCAAGCCGCCCAAAGTCGAGCCAAAGTGGTTGTGGTGCCTGATGAAACGGCTCTGAAATCGTTTAAAAGTGCTTGGAACAGCCCTCAGCCCATGCCGGAAATTCGTTTAGGAACCGAAGGCTTAAAGCAGACAGCAGCAGATGCAGCCGTGACCACAGTGATGGCGGCGATAGTGGGGGCAGCCTGTCTGGAGCCAGCTTTGGCTGCGGCCCAGGCAGGTAAGCGCATTTTATTGGCAAACAAAGAATCCTTAGTGGCCGCAGGCGGGTTATTTATGCAGGCGGTTCGAGACCATGGCGCACAATTAATGCCTATAGATAGCGAACACAATGCGATGTATCAGTGTTTGCCGCTCGAGGCTCAGTGCAGCGCACCTACGGCACCTTATCCCACCATCCAACGTTTATTATTGACCGCTTCTGGGGGCCCTTTTAGGCAGACAGATGCCGCCGCTTTGCATTACGTAACGCCAGCACAGGCGTGTAATCATCCTAACTGGTCCATGGGCCGTAAAATATCTGTGGATTCGGCCACCATGCTAAACAAAGGCCTAGAGGTGATTGAGGCGCATTGGTTATTTGCCATGCCCGCTGAAAAAATACAAGTTGTGGTGCATCCACAAAGCATTGTGCACTCGATGGTGGAATATCTAGACGGCTCGATTTTGGCGCAGTTAGGCCAACCTGACATGCGTACTCCTATTGCCTATGGTTTAGGTTATCCCGAGCGCATTCCGAGTGGTTTGGGTTTGATGGATTTGATGCAGTTAGGGCGCTTGGATTTTTCGGAACCGGACTTTCATCGTTTCCCCTGCCTAAAGCTAGCTTTTGATGCCTTAAAAAGCTCACAGGCTGCCTGTGTGGCGCTGAATGCGGCGAATGAGATCGCCGTTGAGTATTTTTTGAATGAGCAAATTCGCTATACCGATATTGCTATTTTAATTGCGCACAGCATAGAGCAAATCGAAAAAAACACACATGACTTAAGCCATTTAGACGCTGTGCTGGATTTGGATGAGCAGGCACGCCAGATTGCTAAACAATACGCAAATACCTTAAGGGCGGCACACTAGGATGTTATTTACGCTCATTGCTTTTGCGCTGGCCATTGGCTTATTAGTGACCATTCATGAACTGGGTCATTATTGGATCGCTCGTCGGTGTGGAGTCTATATAGAACGCTTTTCCATAGGTTTTGGCACAGTTCTGTTTAAACGCACGGATAAACGCGGATGTGAATGGGCGGTATCAGCCTTACCTCTGGGTGGTTACGTCATGATGCGTAGTAACGTGCCGGATGACGCGCCTGAACACATCAAAAACACGGCTTTTGAAAGCAAATCACTCGGTCAACGAGCAGCCATTACGGTGGCAGGGCCGGTGGCTAATTTGCTTTTGGCGATTGTGCTCTATACTCTTATCGGGGTCATGGGCAGCCAAGAGCCCGCTGCGGTTTTAGCACAGCCAGAGCCGCAGTCAGCCGCCGCCTTGGCAGGTATAGAGGCGGGTGATAAAGTCATTGCTGTAGACGATAAGGCAGTAGCCTCATGGCCACAACTGCGTTGGCAACTGATCGACCGCTTGCATACCGGTGGCGAAGTTCGCTTGAGCACCGAAGGGCCTTATGGTAATCGAGCCGAACGTCTATTACGGTTAGAGGCCACAGAGTTAGATCCAGATGGAGCAGACCCACTGCTCGAGGCAGGGCTACGTATTGCCACACCAACTCCTTTTGTACGACAAGTTTTGCCGGACTCTGCGGCGCAGCAAGCAGGGCTGCAAGCAAATGATAAACTGGTGGCCATCAATGGTGAGCCCATCCAGAGTGCGCAGGGGTTTGTGCAAACCATTAAGCCGTTGGCGCAGCAAACCATACAGCTAGAGGTGGAGCGCCAAGGTCAGCGCTTGGCTCTGCCTGTGAGCATTCATGCGCATACCGACGAGCAAGGCAACACGGTGGGGCGCATAGGCATTATGTTGGGGGCAAACTTCGACATGGTGACAGTGCGTTACGGGCCGATTGCGAGTGTGCAGCAAGGCTTTAGTCGTACAGTTGATACATTTTGGTTATCATTAAAGATGATTGGCCGTATGATTACGGGTCAAGTCTCGGTAAAAAATATCAGTGGTCCGGTATCTATTGCTGATTATGCAGGACAAAGCGCGCGTATTGGTTTAACTGCCTATATACACTTTCTTGCATTAATTAGTATAAGTATAGGTCTATTAAATCTTTTGCCTATTCCTATGTTAGACGGCGGTCATTTGCTGTATTATGCAGTCGAGGCTGTTACGGGGCGCCCCGTGTCTGACGAAGTAAAACTCGTCGCACAGCGGGTAGGGTTAGGTATACTGGCAGCGTTAACGATGTTGGCCTTTTTTAATGATTTTAGTCGATTATTAAATTAGCCACATGTTTTATACTATCAATCTCTTTGACTACGCAGGGACAATCAAGGATGTCATTTAGCCGAAAAAAACAATTTGCTTTGCGTGCGGTATCAGCTGCCTTAGCAGCCTTATTAGCACCATTAGCCAATGCATTCACCCCCTTTGTGATCCAAGATATTCAGGTTAATGGCATTCAGCGCATTGATCCCGGAGCTGTGTTTAACTTTCTACCGGTCAAGGTCGGAGAGACCTTTGACGATGTAAAAGCCAGCGAGTCCATTCAGCGCTTGTATTCCAGTGGATACTTTAGCGATGTCAAAATTGATACGGACAATAACGTTTTAGTTGTGACGGTCCAAGAACGTCCGACCATTGCCTCGATCAGCTTTAACGGCATGCGCGAGTTCAATGACAAAAATATTCTGCAGGCATTAAGTCAGGTCGGCTTTTCTGATGGTCGTGTCTTTGACCGATCCATGTTGGAACGTGCCGAGTTCGAGCTCAAACAGCAGTACTTAGCCAAAGGTAAATACGGGGTAGAGGTCACACCTATTATTACGCCTTTGCCTCGTAACCGAGTAGGGATTAGTTTTGATGTGTTCGAGGGCGATCTAGCCAAAATCAAAGAGATCAACATCGTAGGCAACGATTCCATCAAAACCAGCGTGCTGTTGGGACAAATGCAACTAACCACTTCTGGTGTGATGACGTGGTATACCGGCACGAATAAATACGCCCGTGAAAAACTAGAAGGTGATATTGAGGCTATCCGCTCTTATTACTTAGATCGTGGTTACCTAGAGGTACAAATTGACCCGCCTCAGGTGTCGATCTCCCCTGACCGCAAAGATATTTTTGTGACTTTGACCATCCACGAGGGCGATCAGTACAGCTTGACGGAAGTCAAACTGGCTGGAGACCTTTTAGGTTTAGAATCTCAATTAGAGCCGTTGGTACATGTCAAGGCCGGAGAAATGTTCTCCGCTGAAAAAACCAACCAGACTGTTAAAGCGATTACCGATTATTTGGGTGGGCTAGGCTACGCTTTTGCCAATATCAACCCTAATCCTGTTTTAGATCGTGCTAACAAAACGGCAGATTTAACCTTTTATGTTGACCCAGGTCGTCGCGTGTATGTACGTCGTATTGAAATTGGCGGAAACGTACGCACCAGAGACCAAGTCATTCGACGTGAAATGCGTCAGCAAGAGGCTGCTTGGTATGACGCCGATGCCATTGATACGTCACGCGACCGTGTAGACCGCTTGGGTTACTTTACCGAGGTGGATGTCACGACCAGTGCTGTACCGGGTACCGCCGATCAGATTTTTCTTTTACATTGACCTGTAC
>DUNB01000073.1 GCA_012839585.1 Alcaligenaceae bacterium
CTGTATGTTTAGTATAAAAAGGCCACAGGTACGATCGCTTCTATTGCGTAGCGGATCTTGATATTCTGGGGTTGTTGTAATAATCAGTGTAAAAAATGAAGAGGGTGGTAATGCAAAAGCCATTAAGTGGGATCCGGGTTTTGGAAATGGGACAATTGATTGCTGGACCGTTTGCGGCAAAAATGCTGGCAGAGTTTGGGGCAGAGGTGATCAAAATAGAGGCCCCTGAAAAAGGTGACCCGTTGCGTGAGTGGCGTTTGCTGCATCAAGGGACATCCGTGTGGTGGCAGGTGCAGTCGCGTAATAAAAAGTCGGTGACGCTAGACCTGCGGCAGCCAGAAGCCCAAGAGGTAATACGGGCTTTGGTACAAGAGGTTGATGTGGTGGTCGAGAACTTTAAACCAGGTACCTTAGAGGGCTGGGGCTTAGGATGGGAGGACTTACACGCGATTAACCCCCGTTTAGTGATGCTGCGGGTATCAGGTTATGGTCAGACGGGCCCTTATCGGGATCGTCCTGGCTTTGGGGTAATTGGTGAGGCGATGGGAGGCTTACGCCATCTTTCAGGGGAAAAAGGCCGGGCACCTGTTCGGGTGGGCGTTTCCATTGGTGATTCATTATCCGCCTTGCATGGGGTGATCGGTGTGTTACTGGCGTTGCGATCCAGAGACCAACACAGTGGAAAAGGGCAGATGATTGATGTGGCTCTGTACGAGTCCGTCTTTAATATGATGGAAAGCCTGCTGCCCGAGTACTCGGTGTTTGATGAGATTCGTCAGCCAGCGGGTAGCGAGCTACCCGGCATCTCTCCAAGTAATGCCTATTTATGCCAAGACGGTAAATACGTGTTGATTGCGGGTAACGGTGACAGCATTTATCAACGGTTGATGCAAGCCATTGGTCGCACCGATTTAGGTGAGGACCCAGCTCTAGTCAGTAATGCGGGTCGGGCGGCTCAGTCTGAAAGAATTGATGCCGCCATTAATGCGTGGACTGGCCAACATTCTCAAGCCGAGGTGCTTGAGCAGTTAACCGCCGCCAGAATCCCCGTGGGTAGGGTCTACGATGTCGCCGACATTGCCGCAGACCCGCACTATTTAGCACGCGACATGATTTTAGATTCCACCTTGCCAGATGGCACTCCCGTTAAAGTGCCGGGTATCGTGCCAAAACTAAGCGAGACCCCCGGTGAAATTAGGCATAAGGCCCCGCTTCTGGGTGAACACACCGACGAGGTGCTGGAGTCCGTAGGAATCCGTGCAGAGCAGCGCGACGCGTGGCGTAAGCGTGGCATTATTTGATCGCTGAGAGCCTCTTTGCAGCAGTGTTTTAAAAAGGATGGAATGAAACCAATGGACGATCGAATTAAAAATATTCAAAAACACGAGGCCACCTTAGATAAAGGGCAAGAACTTGTGGAGCGCTTGGGCGCGCTTTTGGCGGAATGGGAGCGTTATCACCCTGATTTTAAAGCACTGATGACCTATTACGGCAGCGAGCAGTGGCACGAGGATGTACAGGCTTGCGACGAGGGAGCCTTCAGCGACATCCAACGAGGCGTCTTAAGTGAGGATGGGGTGTTTGACCTCTACGGTGAGCAGCGGGGCTTGAATCTCAAGATGATACGCACGGCAGTAGACTACCTAGAGGGGTAGTGCGTTTCGTCTATATGCTCTACCCCTAGGAAAAAGGAATAACTAACGAAGCTCGTTTTGTCCTTTTTAAGTAGTTAGCGAAAGATAACTATCCCAATAGGGCTCGTCTCCGAATCGTGCAGTAATAAAATCGATCAGATGTCTACAACGCTGTGATAAAAAGCGGTTTTTGGGGTAGACCGCATAAGCATTTAAAGTGGGTAGCTGGTACTCTGGCAAGACAGGGACCAGTTCGCCACTGAGTAGTTTTTGATAGGCGATAAAGGTGGGCATAAGGGTAATACCGTGACCTTTGGTTGCCATGTGTACTAAGAACTCACCGTTTGTCGCTTTGATGTTTGACTCCAAGGTGATGGGGTGTTTTTTACCTTTGGAATCAATGAGTTCTAGCGTATCGTTCTTATTCAATCCATACTGTAAGTAGGCGTGATTGCTTAACTCTTCTATAGTGGTTGGTGTGCCCTTGCGCTCTAGGTATGCGGGACTGGCGCAGAGCACGAATCGAATCAGAGCAAGCCGTTTTGCCTGATAGCTAGAGTCCTGAAGCTCTCCAATGCGAATAGCCAGTTCGTATCCCTCTTCAATCAAATCAACGTGGCGATCAGAAAAATCCAGTTCAAATCCTAAATTGGGGTGCTGAGTAGCATAGTCATGCAGCAAGTCACTTAGGTGTAAGAGCCCAAAGGAAAGTGGCGCTGTCATCCGTAATGTGCCTTCAATCCGAGAGGGCGCGCCACTGGTTAGTTCGTTGAGCTCTTCCACATCGTTTAGGATTATGCCCGCGCGTTGATAGTACAGCTCGCCAGCCTCGGTCAGGTTGGATTTGCGAGTGCTGCGGCTAATCAGTTGGCTGTCTAAGCGTGTTTCCAGCTCTTTTAACCGACGACTTACTACAGATTTAGCCATGCCTAACTGCTCGGCAGCTTTGGTAATGCTGCCCGCATCTACGATGCGCACAAAGAGCGCCATGTCTTCTAATTGACCCATTATTGTTCTCCAAATCAGAACTAACAGTTGCAATTATTGGTCTTTATCTCAATTTTATCAACAGTTACTATGTGGTCATGGTTAAGCAATCGTTAACACAACGAGTCAAAACGAGTACCTCACTTTATAAGGGAAACAGTATGAAAACCATTTATCATGCCGCCGATACACGTGGCGACGCCAATCATGGTTGGTTAAAAAGCAAACACACGTTTAGCTTTGCGAACTACTATGACCCAGAGCGTATGGGTTTTGGGGCGTTACGTGTCATCAATGATGACCATGTAATTGGGGGGCGTGGCTTTGGTGCCCACCCACACCGTGATATGGAAATTATCAGTGTTCCACTTTCTGGAAAACTGAGTCACGGCGATAACATGGGTAATCAAGGCGTAATCGAAACCGGCGAGATCCAAGTGATGTCGGCTGGTACCGGTATTGTGCACTCAGAAATGAATGGCGACGCCAACGAGCCAGTGAAGTTTTTACAGATTTGGGTAATCCCGAATAAACAAAACGTCACTCCACGCTACCAGCAAGTGTCGCTTCATGACATCATGCAGCCGAACACCTTTAATCAGGTGTTATCACCAAACCCAGATGATGCCGGCGTGTGGATTCATCAAGACGCCTGGTTCAGTTTAGGTAGCTTTGATCAAGGTCAGAGCACAAACTATGCGCTAAAAAAATCAGACAACGGTGTGTATGTGTTTGTCATTAAAGGCACCGTTCAGATTAACGGACAGACACTTAATGAGCGTGATGGTTTAGGTGTATGGGATACCAGTGATTTCACCATGGATGTCCTAGAGGACGCCCAAGTGCTCTTGATGGAAGTGCCAATGCAAGGCTAAGCCAAATGATGGTGCCCAGTGAAAGCTAGCAGTCAAAAACAAAGCAAAACACAAGGAGATGCACGATGACGATTGAAACCTTACAACCTCGATTGGCTGATGTGGGCGGTATTCCTATCGCACGCTTATTACCTAACAAAGGTAAGCAGCCGATCGCCGCCTGGTGTTTTTTAGATCATATTGGACCAGCTCGTTTTGAAGAGCACGAGTTAGGCATGCAGGTGGGGAGTCACCCCCACACCAACCTGCAGACCTTTACTTGGGTGCTAGAGGGCGAAATCTTGCACAAAGATAGCCTAGGAAACGAGCAGGTTATTAGTAAAAACAAAGTGAATCTGATGACGGCAGGTACAGGTCTGTCTAAAGGGATCAGTCACACAGAGCAAAGTGTATTTGCGAACAACGGCGGCTCAGCAGAGGCTGGACGGGATATCCATGCCGTCCAGCTCTGGATCGCTTTGCCGACTAATCAGCAAATTGAGCCAAGTTTTCATCACTATCCTGAGCTACCAAGCTGGGTAGAAAATAACGTGACGTTGACGTTGACCACAGGGACATACGAAAGCGTTACGGGTGACAGCTATACCGCACCGACCTTGCAGTACTCCAAGCTGATTGGTTTGGACGTGCACTTTTTAAAGGACTCCGAGGTGAGTCTCACCTTGCAGCCTGGTTTTGAGTACGGTTTGCTGATCATCGATGGTGAGTTTGAGTTTGACGGCAAGCAGTATAAAACCGATGAGTTGCTCCGTTTTGATGAGGCCGATCTTGAAGGTCAAAAAGCCATCACTCTGACAGCTAAAAAAGGAACACGTTTTATGTTCTTAGGTGGAGAGCCTTTGGATAACAAAGTGTTGCTTTGGTGGAATTTTGTCGCCGACAACAAAGCAGAAATAGAGCAGTCGATTCTGGATTGGAATAATGGCCACCCACGTTTTGGTGAGGTCGATTCCACGCTAAAACGACTCGTTGCTCCGCCTTTGCTCGAGGGTTTTAAAGAGTAACCGAACAGATAGCAAGTGGATGTGGTTTCACATCCTACGGATACATCGATAAATCGCAGCTAATTTAAATAATTTTTTAGAGAATGACTATGTCACACTTACACGCTTTACAACAAACAGCAGAAACCCGTCGTTCCATTTACGCATTAAACAAACAGTTGCCGGTGGCTAAAGAAGAGGTTGTGAAAGTGGTTGAGCACGCTCTGTTGCATACACCCTCTGCGTTTAACTCACAAACCACACGTGTGATCGTGTTGTTTGGCGCTGAGCACGAAAAACTGTGGCAAATCACCGAAGACACTTTGCGCAACATTGTGAATGACGACGAGAAGTTTGCTTCGACCAAGCAAAAAATCGATGGCTTTAAGGCGGGTGCAGGTACCGTGATGTTCTTTGAAGAGCAAAGCATCGTTAAAAACCTACAGGAAAAATTCGCGCTCTACGCGGATAAGTTCCCCTCTTGGTCTGATCACACTAGCGGCATGCACCAATACGCAGTATGGACCACATTGGCCAGCCTAAATATTGGCGCGAACCTACAGCATTACAACCCAGTGATCAATGAGCAGGTCGCCAGTACTTGGGATGTGGATACTAACTGGAAACTAGTTGCTCAAATGGTGTTTGGTGGTATCGAACAACCTGCAGGCGACAAGAGCTTTGAGCCTATTGAAAAGCGTTTAAAAGTTTTTGGCTAATCGCGCTTTCAGTCGTAAAGAAAACCGCTCGTCCCTGAAGGTCGGAGCGGTTTTTATCCATGTAGTGCCTACAACTACGCCCTTTAGAGCGTTGAGATCTGCACAACAAACATGGTTTGCCTAATTAGTGCTTATCAGAGGTGTCTGCTGGGGTGATTTTATTACCTATGATAGCTGATGCCATGCTAATGGTTTTGTTGATGCGCATGGTCATGGTGTCTTTGGCCAAACCAGTTAGGTTGTAGCGATTTGAAATCTCATCGGTAATTTCATGTAGTAATTCGATGGTTTCCTGTGGGTTGCCGGTTTTGGCGGCAAACATGGCAATATGCGCTGACAGCAGGGCTTGATCCGCAAAGGCAATCCCTAACAGGGTTTGCTGATCTTGGTCGTTATTTTTGTCTGACATGATGTGAATATCCAGAAATATAAAAAAAGATGTGCCGTCTTGCTTTGATAAGGCGATAGTGGACGAAGGCTAGGCCTAGCCTGATTAACGTTCCGTCCTGAAACCGGTCTTGGGACCCGCCCTGAAACGAGTTCTGTAGTGTGTTTTGTAGAGATGACCTCCAGATGTAGATCCTTTAGCTCGCAAGCTAAGCGGAGACCATCTGCAACAGAGGTGCCAAGTAGGTGTTAAAAAGGTACAATTATCTCCCTTATTTTACATGACTGCATCCCGTCGTTAGGGCTATGCGTTAATTTTTGGAGTTTCTTGTGGCTGTTAGTGTGTTGGCAGAGTATTTGAAAGACGTGGCTAAAAAACAAAAAACGGTTTTTTATGAGGATGTAGCGGCTCTGCTTAAGCTTAATCTAAGAAATCCGGATGACCGACAAACGCTAAATGCTTATTTGGATGAGGTCTCTACCGAAGAGGACAACAATAATCGCCCTTTGTTGTCAGCTTTAGTGGTGAATAAAAAAGGGGCGAATCAGGGCTTTCCGGGCAAAGAATTCGGCAAGCTAGGTAGAGAGTTAGGCTACAGCCACGAAGATGGCGAATTAGACGAGATGGCCTTTGCGGTAGAGCAAATTAACGCCTCCTTTGCTTACTGGAAAGAGGCGTAGAGCCGATTTAGGCTTGATTGGTGGCAGCGAGTTCTTCGCCGTACCGATCCCAAATTTGATTTTGTATTTGCTGTGCGACTTGTTCTTGCTTAGAGGCGGGAACCAAAAAGCGGATCTCCACCCAATGCTGTTTGACGTCAACAGGTTCCCAGAAGATTTCGACTTTATTAGAAGGGGCCTCTAGCAAAGCTCGAGAACCTAGACGATGAAAGTGACGCAAAGCGGCCTCAGACCAAGGCTCACAAGCTGCAGTCGCGGTCTCTAGGGCGATTTGGTTAAACGCCTGTCTATTGATGGCATAAGGCACAGCGATACGTACGCTGCCCACCACAAAAGCCCCTAGGCCTAGGTGGTTGGTCACCACAGCGGTCAGGAGCAAACTATTGGGTAAGACAATGGTTTTACCCGTGATTTGATGCGAGCCGTTGGTTTCAGAGAGCGTCAAGTTCAATAAACTAACGTCCACCACCAGGCCGCGCACGCCACTTAGTTCAATATGATCGCCCACATTAAATGGGCGTGACATAGCAAACATGCTGTAACCCGTGATACACATAATGATCTCTTTGGTCGAGAGCACGAGAGCGACGGCAAAGGCGGATAGGGAAATGGCCACCCCGGCAATTTTGGTTGCCCAGATCATGACGATCATGCTGACGGCACTCAAAATAATGAGGTTTTTGATCAAAACCAGTTGTTGGCGGCCTTGTCCTCGTTTAGCTTGAGATCGAGCCGGAGAGGTCTGGTAGCGCACATTGAGGTGGTTTAGGAAAATGGCCGCAACGATCACTAAAAATGATGTAAAAATACGGCCTAATTCGCCACCGAACAGTTGATTGAGACTACTAAGCACAGGGTTATCCTATGTATAAAAATGCCAAAGCTTAAATATACCGTAAATTGGCTTTGACTATGCGAGGGGTAGGGGTATTTCAAGGGGCATTTTCTCTTGTGGTAGCATCATAGTTTGATGGTTCTATTTTTCTAGTACAAAAGGTTTCCGATGAAGAAGACTTCCTTAGATAAAAGCAAAATTCGTATTCTATTACTTGAGGGTGTGCACCAAAATGCCATTGACACCTTTAAGGCAGCTGGTTACGACAACATTGAGTCCATCTCCAGTGCCTTGTCTGAGTCCGAATTAAAAGCAAAGATTGCTGATGCGCACTTTGTGGGTATCCGATCCCGCACACAGCTGACTAAGGATGTGTTTGCGGTTGCCGAAAAATTAGTGGCAGTCGGTTGTTTTTGTATTGGAACCAATCAGGTCGATCTAAATGCAGCCCGTGAACAAGGGATTGTGGTCTTTAATGCGCCGCATTCCAACACACGCTCGGTTGCTGAGTTGGTGCTTGCGCAAGCCATTATGTTGTTGCGTGGCATTCCAGAAAAGAACGCGGCGGCTCATAAAGGGCAGTGGCTCAAAAGCGCTGCAGGCTCTTTCGAGGCACGTGGCAAAACAATGGGTATCATCGGCTATGGCTCCATCGGTACGCAGCTATCGGTGTTATCCGAATCCCTAGGCATGAATGTGATTTACTACGATGTGGTCACCAAACTGCCTTTGGGCAACGCGCGTCAGCTCGGTAGCCTAGAAGAAGTCCTAGCACAAAGTGATGTTGTCTCCTTGCACGTACCGGAACTGCCCTCTACGCATTTAATGATTGGCGAAGCCCAGATCCGTGCGATGAAAAAAGGCGCGATCTTGATGAACGCGGCGCGCGGTACGGTAGTCGATATTGATGCACTGGTTGCCGCCATCAAAGACAAACACTTAGGTGGTGCTGCCATTGACGTGTTCCCGGTAGAGCCACGCTCTAATAACGACGAGTTCATCAGCCCATTACGTGGTTTTGATAATGTGATTCTGACACCGCACATTGGGGGCTCCACCCAAGAGGCTCAGGCCAACATCGGTATCGAAGTCGCGCAAAAACTGGTGAAATACAGCGATAACGGGACTTCGGTTTCCTCGGTGAACTTCCCCGAGTTGGCGCTGCCATCTCATCCTGGCAAACACCGTATTTTGCACGTACACAAAAACCAAGCCGGCATGCTGGGTGCGATCAACAAGGTATTTGCTGACAATGACATCAACGTATCGGGTCAGTTTTTGCAAACCGACGAGGCCGTGGGTTATGTGGTGATCGATGTGGATCAAAATCATTCCCAGCTGGCTTACCAAGCCCTAAAAAACATTCCAGGCACCATGCGTTGTCGCGTGTTGTTTAGCTAATGCGCTAAACCGAGTTCGCCTTAGCTAAGGCGGGCTTGATACTGCCCCCAAGACACTGGCTGTTTGTTCAGCTTCTTGGGGGCGATTTTTATTTACATAATATATTTGATTAATGAACGGTTATTGTTCATGGGCTGGCATGCTGTGTGTTGGCTGCTGCGCATTTCCATGAGCGCTATGAGAAAGTAGTCAGGTCTTTAAGACTAGAGCGGTATCAATGTCTTGAGCCAAGATGCTTTTGTAATCCCCCCATTTTCCACAGTGCTCATTTGTAGAATTTAAGCTGCCTGTAATAACTGCCTTGGC
>DUNB01000074.1 GCA_012839585.1 Alcaligenaceae bacterium
CCATTGGTTATACGCGGCACTGATCTGAGCCAGTTGAGTTCGACCTTTGGCGGTTAGCTTTAATAAGGAGCTACGACGATCTTGAGGTAACAGGGTTCGTTGGACTAACCCTTCTTTGACCAGTTGACTCGTGATGCCCGTAATGTTCCCGTTGGTGACCATTAACAGACGCGATAAGTCACTCATTTTGATGCCTTTGGGGTATTTTTCTAAATGGGCCATCAAGTCGTAACGGGGCAAGGTGGTGTTAAATTCCCGGCGTAAACGGCTACGGATTTCATTTTCGATGAGGCGCCCGCAGCTTAAAAAACGTAGCCAGGTGCGCAGATGATCACACGAGCCTGGGCTTAAACGGCTTTCTAAGCCTGGGATTTCAGATAAAGCGGTATGAGTTGGTAGATCGTTGATTCGCATAAAAGGGCCCCCCTCAAGATGGACATCGCCGCTGTGGTAGCAGTCTTGGTCCGATTCTAAAAGGGGGGCCCTTATTGTGCCTTGCGAATAATCAAAGGCTAAAACATTGTCTTAGTCTTTGATTTTCTTGAACACTTTGGCGGCGGCATCCAGGGTAGCCTGAATGATGGCATCATCATGGGCGCCAGAGGTAAAGGACGCTTCAAAGGCCGAAGGCGCCCAGTACACGCCCTCGTCTAGCATGGCATGGAAAAATTGATTGAATTTAGCGGTGTTGCTGGCAGAAACCTCTGCAAAAGAGGTGGGAATGCTTTCGCTAAAGTACAGACCTAACATGCCACCGACGCTGTCGGTACAGAACGTAATGCCTTCGGCTTTGGCAAGAGCCTCTAGACCTTGGGCTAGCTTTTGGGTTTGCGCAGAAAGCTGCTGGTAGAAGTCAGCATTATCTAGCAGCTTTAAGGTGGTCAGGCCGGCAGCGACCGCAACGGGGTTACCGGATAACGTACCGGCTTGGTATACACCACCCAAAGGTGCGATGGCATCCATAATGTCAGAACGACCGCCAAAAGCGCCGACGGGCATACCGCCCCCAATCACTTTGGCTAAGGTTGTCATATCTGGTTTGATGCCGGTTAGGCCTTGAACCCCTTGGGGGCCGGCACGGAAACCGGTCATGACCTCGTCAAAGATCAATACAGAGCCATGTTCTGTACAGAGCTCACGCAGGGTTTCTAAGAAACCTGCCACCGGTTTGATGAGGTTCATGTTGCCTGCAACGGGTTCAACAATGACACAAGCGATCTGATCACCGTGTTCAGCAAAAGCGGTTTTGACTGCCTCGATGTTGTTGTAATCCAGGACCAGAGTGTGACGGATGAAGTCTTCGGGTACACCGGCAGAGGTTGGGTTACCAAAGGTCAATAAACCTGATCCGGCTTTAACCAAGAGGCTGTCTGCGTGACCGTGATAACAGCCCTCGAACTTAACGATGAGGTTGCGTCCAGTAAAGCCACGCGCTAGGCGGATGGCGCTCATAGTGGCTTCGGTACCGGAGCTGACTAAACGTACTTTTTCAATAGAGGGTAGACGTTGACAGATTAGGTCTGCTAGCTCGACTTCACCGGCGGTGGGGGCACCAAAAGAAAGGCCTTTGGTTGCGGCGTCTTGGACGGCTTTAACCACCTCTGGGTGAGCGTGGCCTAATATAGCTGGACCCCAAGAGCCTACGTAGTCTATGTATTGTTTGCCATCGGCATCCCACACATAAGCGCCTTCGGCACGCTCGATGAAGCGCGGTGTCCCCCCTACCGAGCCAAAAGCGCGTACGGGAGAGTTCACTCCACCGGGAATATGGTGACAAGCGCGATCAAAGAGTTCTTGGTTTTTAGACATAAAAAATCCTGTAATTAAGAATTAAAGAGGCGACTAAAGGCACGGGCTTCGGCATAGACGTCAGGGGCCTCGAAAAGGCTGCTGATCACAGCAATGCTGTCAACGCCGGCGTCGATTAAAGGCGCGGCATTTTGTGCGGTGATGCCGCCAATGGCAACCACTGCGGCGCGGCGCTCTGAAGCATATTGTTCGCAAAGGGCGCGGCCTTGGCGCAGTATTTCTAGCGTGGCTCTGGGCGCGTTGGGTTTAACGGTGGATGGATAAACGGCACCGAAGGCGACGTAGTCCACCCCAATTTTTAAAGCTTGTTCTGCGCGCTCGGGCTGGTCGTAGCAGGTACTGCCCAACCATTGATCAGCGTGAAGGCCGGCGCGAGCCTTGCCCATCTAGGCCGAGAAGACGG
>DUNB01000075.1 GCA_012839585.1 Alcaligenaceae bacterium
CCATCGTTTGGACGCCATTAATGCCTGGACAGCGTGCGTAGATGTGGCGGGAGAACCACATGATCTTCTAGTGGTTTGTACCCAGTGTGGCAACGTCGCTGAGCTCAGCGCACCTAGTTTAAGTCAGCAAATTAGCGACTGCATTTTACAAGCTGGTTTTGCTCTAGCTAGCAATGAAACCGAATTACGCGCCGTTTGCTTGCAATGCCACGAGTCGTCCCCACATAGGTAGGCATTCTTTGTTGTCATTTGCGCTTCAGCCTACGCTGTGCTGTAATCGCATAAATTTATTGAGAGGCCTTGTATGAACGCCGCTATAGAAAAAATGGTTCCAGTCACGGTACTAACTGGCTTTTTGGGTGCAGGTAAAACCACCCTATTAAAGCGTATTTTGTCCGAGTTTCACGGACGCCGTATTGCGGTGATCGAAAACGAGTTTGGCCCTGAAAACATTGACAATGAGCTCTTAGTCCAAGACAACAAAGAAGAAATCATTGAGCTCAACAATGGTTGCATTTGCTGTACGGTGCGCGGCGACCTGATGCGTACTTTGAACGATTTACGTGTAAAACGCGAAAAAGGCGAACTGCAATTTGAACGCGTCATCATTGAGACCACTGGCATGGCCAACCCAGGCCCCGTCTGCCAAACCTTCTTCATGGACGATGATATTGCTGAATATTACCGCTTGGATGCCGTCATCACGGTAGTGGACGCCAAGCACGGTATGGAGACCTTAGACAAACAAGCTGAGTCACAAAAACAAATTGGTTTTGCTGATAGAATCTTGATCTCCAAAAAAGATTTGGTCTCAGACGAAGACTACGAGGCCTTACGTAAACGCATTGTACGTATTAACCCACGTGCTACTATCTCTGCAGTACATTTTGGTGAAACCGATTTAAAAGAAATCCTGGATATCAGTGGCTTTAACCTTAATGCCATTTTAGATATTGATCCGGAATTCCTCGCTGACGAATCTCATGATCATCACGACCATGATCATGACCACGATTGCGATGAACACTGTGATCACGACCACCATCATCACAAAGCGCACCAAGACAGTGTGAGCGCTTTTGTGTTTAAGTCTCGTCGCCCCTTTGACCCAGAGCGACTAGAGGATTTCTTAGGTGGGGTGGTACAGATTTTTGGACCGGACCTACTTCGCTATAAAGGTATTATTTACATTAAAGGTGCCAATCGTCGTATGCTATTTCAAGGGGTGCACATGATGATGGGCGCCGAACCAGGCAAACCTTGGTTAGGCAAAGAAAAACCAGAAACCAAGTTAGTCTTTATCGGACATAACCTTCCAAAAGAAGTTTTCATGCAAGGGCTAGAGCAGTGTCTCGTTTAACCCTTGTATTTGGCCTAATATCTCAAGGCTTAACTTAGGCAGGAGCTGTAGCTCCACGATGAAAAAAAGGGAACTATCATGGCAAGCAATTCGAATGTCAGTACAAACCCAGATCAACTGTTAACAGTGGACGAACTCTTAGCAATGCCCGAAACCGACTACATGAACGCGGCTCAGTTGGCATTTTTTCAGAACCGTTTGCGTGAATTAGAAAAAGAGATCTTAGCCAATGCAGGCGCAACCACTGAAAACCTACGAGAAACCCAGTTTGTGCCAGACCCAGCAGACCGCGCTACTATCGAAGAGGAGCACGCTCTCGAATTACGTACCCGTGACCGCGAACGCAAGCTGCTTAAAAAAGTACAGCAATCACTCGCTTTAATTGACTCGGGTGAATATGGTTGGTGCGAGGAAACCGGTGAGCCTATCGGTTTAAGACGTTTGTTGGCTCGTCCCACAGCCAATTTATCTCTTGAAGCCCAAGAGCGCCGTGAGAAACGCCAAAAGCTCTACGGTGACTAAATGCGTTAACGTTTCGCTTTGCCATTTTAAAAGCCACTCTATTTTTGAGTGGCTTTCTTTATGGCTCTTGAATTTATCCGCTACAGCCCCACCTACAGAAACACACAACGCAGAGGATCATAATGGAACAATTTCACGCCACAACTATTATCGCCGTGCGTCGCGGCAACGAAGTCGCCATTGGCGGCGACGGTCAAGTGACCCTAGGTAATGTTGTCGTCAAAGGTACGGCACGTAAAATCCGTCGTCTTTATAAAGACCAAGTCTTAGCCGGTTTTGCCGGAGCAACGGCTGATGCCTTTACCTTGCAAGAACGCTTCGAGGCCAAACTAGAAAAACACCAAGGCCATTTACTGCGCGCAGCCGTAGAGCTGACTCGCGACTGGCGTACAGATCGCGTCTTGCGCAAGCTCGAAGCGATGCTGATCGTAGCAGATAAAGAACACACCTTAATTCTGACCGGAAACGGCGATGTGCTCGAGCCCGAACATGGCTTAGCCGCGATTGGCTCAGGGGGCTCCTTCGCTCATTCAGCCGGTCTGGCGCTATTACATAATACCGATCTGTCACCCGCTGAGATCGTGAAGAAATCCCTAGAAATCGCCGGTGACTTGTGTATTTACACCAACCAAAGTCACATCATCGAAACTCTATAATTATTTAGCTTTAGGTCAATATTATGTCAACAACCATGACCCCCGCCGAAATCGTTTCCGAATTAGACAAAAACATCGTTGGGCAAAATAAAGCCAAACGCTCGGTGGCTGTAGCACTACGTAATCGCTGGCGTCGTCAGCAGGTTGCAGATCCCCTACGCAATGAGATCGTCCCCAAAAACATTTTGATGATTGGACCCACCGGCGTAGGTAAAACAGAAATCGCCCGTCGTTTAGCCAAACTGGCGAATGCCCCTTTTATTAAAGTCGAGGCCACTAAATTTACCGAGGTAGGTTACGTAGGACGTGACGTAGAAACCATCATTCGTGATTTGGTCGATGCTTCCGTAAAACAAACACGTGAAATCGCCATGCGTCAGGTCAAAACACAAGCCGAAGACGCTGCCGAAGACCGCATTTTAGATGTGCTGATTCCCCCTGCACGTAACGCCATGGGTGAGCCCGAGCGCAACGAAGGGTCCAGCGCACGTCAAACCTTCCGCAAACGTCTACGTGAAGGCAAACTGGACGACACCGAAATCGAAATCGAGTTGGCCCAAGCCATGCCACAAATGGAAATTATGGCTCCTCCTGGAATGGAGGAAATGACAGAGCAGTTACGCGGCATGTTCGCCGGACTGGGTCGCGATAAAACCAAACCGCGCAAAATCAAAGTCAAAGAGGCGTTCAAGATTCTGGTCGAAGAAGAAGCCGCTAAACGCGTCAACGAGGACGATCTACGCACCGAGGCGGTGCGCAATGCCGAACAAAATGGAATTGTGTTCCTAGACGAGATTGATAAAGTCACCGCTCGCGAAGGCAACACCAGCGGCGAAGTGTCCCGTCAAGGGGTACAGCGTGACCTGTTGCCCTTGGTCGAAGGAACCACGGTAAGCACCAAATATGGCACCGTTCGCACTGACCATATTCTGTTTATTGCTTCGGGCGCTTTCCACTTATCGCGTCCTTCTGACCTCATTCCTGAGCTACAAGGTCGCTTCCCCATCCGTGTAGAGCTGGATTCACTGAGCGCTGATGAGTTTGTACAGATCTTATCTGACACCGATGCTTCGCTTACCAAACAATACAGTGCTTTGATGGCCACCGAAGACGTAGAGCTCAATTTCCAACCCGACGGTATACGTCGCTTGGCAGAACTCGCCTTCGAGGTCAACGAGCGCACAGAGAACATCGGGGCGCGTCGTTTGTACACCGTGATGGAAAAGCTGCTTGAGGACCTATCTTACGAGGCCGGTTCCAAAGGCGCACAACAAGTCACCATTGATGCCGACTACGTCAACAATAAGCTAGCAGAAACCGCTGGTAGCCAGGACTTGTCTCGCTACGTACTCTAATGCTTGGGGCGGCCTAGTGCCGCACCTAAGCCTTCTCTTGTTGTCTCTACCCAAAGGGCATCATAAAAAAAGCCGATTTTCATTAATCGGCTTTTTTGCGTGCTAAGGCACTAAATAAGGGTGGGAACCCATCGGCTTATTTGCTGATTTTCGTCACCACATAGTCACCTGCGCGGCGTTCAGCGGTAAATTTCACCTTATCGCCCGGTTTAATATCAACCAACAGCGCAGGATCAATCAAATACACCAGCGTCATCTCGGATAACTCTAAGGCATCGATTTTGCCATGCTTAAGGGTGATTTTCCCTGCTGCCGCATCAATACGACGTACCTCACCTGTGGCAGTACCCTGTTGTGCCACAGCGGGAATAACGACCGCTGCCGTAGCACCCAAAGCAAAAATGACCGCTGCGGTGTGACGTGTAAATAATAAAGACATACAATCCCCTTTCATTCGTGTTCATCCCATTTTACTACGAGGTTTCCGCGTGAGCGAAGTGTTTGGCAACTATATGTTGCGTACTGCTATTCCTGAAGACATTCCCCAAATCGTCAATCTGATGCGTGATATGGCGGAATTCGAAAAAATGCTGGACCAGTTTGAGGCCACCGAAGACGCCATTTATGACAACGTGTTCGGCGCTGAACCAGCGGCCAAAGCCTTAGTCATCACGCCCAAAGACCAGCCGGATCACCTCATCGCTTATGTGTTTTGGTTCCACAACTATTCTACCTTTAAGGCAAAGCGTGGCCTGTACCTAGAAGATATTTATATCGCACCGGAACACCGCAACCAAGGGTTAGGCGGTTTTGTGCTAAAACAGCTCGCCAAAAAGGCCATTGAGTTAGATTGTGGTCGCTTTGAGTGGGTGGTTTTAGATTGGAACCAAAACGCCATCGATTTCTACGAGCACCACGGTGCAACCGTCCTACCCGAGTGGCGTATTGTGCGTCTTGAGGGCAACTCCTTACATCAATTGGCAGCAACCCATGACTAATCGTCTCTCTGTTATCACAACCCGTGCCGGCGATGACGGCAATACCTCTTTAGGTGATGGTCAACGTGTTTCTAAAACGCATTTACGCGTTCAAGCCTTGGGCGACGTAGACGAGTTGAACAGTCATATTGGGGTGTTGCGTTGCGAAGCGCTTCCCTCTGATATAGACAGTTGCTTAACCCGTATCCAGCGTGATTTATTTGATATGGGAGCAGAGCTCGCGGTCCCTGGCTACGAAGTGCTCACCAAGGAACATGTGTTGTTTCTAGAGCAACAGCTACAGCATTACAACGCCGACCTGCCGCCTTTAAAAGAGTTTATTCTGCCAGGTGGTTGTCGCGCCGCCGCGCTCGCCCACATCGTACGTACTGTAGCACGCCGTGCCGAACGCGCTGTGATTGCTTTGAATCAAACGGATCAGGGTCTAAGTGATTCCAGCACGCATTATTTGAATCGCCTATCCGACCTGGCCTTTGTTTTAGCACGCCAACTGAATAAAGCGAATCAAACCGCCGATGTATTGTGGCGATAAGCTATTTCCAATAAGCCCCAGTGTGATGCAGCTGATTTTCTGCCGATTGCAAACCGCTGAGGGCTTTTTTACCAGAACGAGCCAAAATTTGTTCTATCAGCCCCTCGACCAGCGCGATAGCCGCCGTACTTGATGGAAAAAAAGACGGAACCTCGGTGCCGAAAATCAAATTGCATTTGGACTCCAAAGCAATAGGAGCTACCCGGCTGTCACATAGCGCAATAACTTGGCAGCCGCTTTCTATGGCGGCCTCGTAAACGCGCACGATTTCGTTAGAATACGGCGCAAAAGCCGTCAACACCACCACGTCACCCGCTTGCAAGGCCCTGAGCTCCATCTCTAGTGTGCCGGCCTCAGAACGCAGCATAGACACCGACGGTCTAAATAGACGATACAAATAATAAAACGTAAAAGCCGGTGCGTGAGAAGCTCTAAAACCTGCCACATAAACGCGTTTGGCTTTCACTAGAAGCTCTACGGCTTCTGCCATCGTCGTTGCATTCAGCTCTTGCAAACTCATTACATTACGCGCTTGAGCTTGATTCATCTGTGTCAACATGGTCGTCGGATTGCGACGACGCACCACGGCTTTGGCCTGCTCGGTATACGCCATTGGCGTCTGTCGCAATGATTGTACGAACACATCCTTTAAACCGGACCACCCGGCATAGCCTAACGACTGAGCCAAGCGCACCAACGTCGCCGGCTGCACGCCAGCTTGTGTGGCAATCGTTCGCATCGAAGCTATGGGCACATCACCAGGATGATCAATCAAATACCGTGCACTGATCTGGAATTGCGTAGGCATCTCCGCATACGTGCTTTGTAGGCGTTGAATTAAGCTTTCTAGCGTTTGAGGTGGTCTATTTTTTTTACTCATAACATACAGTATATCGTGTTTATTGATGTGTTTAGGCAACAACCCGATGATTCAAAACGTTTCATTTGCCCAATAACTTGATTTATATGATTCATGCGCTATGCTAATAGAAACAACTGTTTCATCAGCGACTAAAAAGAAACGGTTGGATCAGCAACGTATTTCTTTTATTAAAGTAGGCCGCCATGACACATGTTTTTCACCGTAACCCTCTACAGACTCTCCCTACCGCTGTTGCCGGCGAAGGGATAGAGCTCATCGACCAAAATGGTAAGCGCTATATTGATGCATCAGGAGGCGCCGCCGTTTCTTGTTTAGGCCATAGCCACGCTGATGTGATCAATGCCATCCATCAACAAATTGATGCCGTGGCTTATGCACACACCTCTTTCTTTACTAATGATGCGGCCGAAGAGCTCGCCACCTTTTTAGCGGAGCGTGCTCCCGGTGATCTGAACCATGTGTACTTTGTTTCGGGTGGCTCCGAGGCCGTAGAGGCCGCGTTAAAATTGGCTCGTCAATACTTTGTTGAACTCAACCAGCCCAGTCGCCGCCTCTTTATTGCCCGTCGCCAAAGCTATCATGGCAACACCTTGGGTGCTTTAGCTATTGGTGGTAACGCTTGGCGTCGCGCACCTTTTTTACCCTTATTGACCGAAGCTCACCACGTTTCACCCTGCTACGCCTATCGCGATCAAGCCGAACACGAGACCGAGCAGCAATACGCGCAGCGCCTTGCTGATGAGCTAGAACAAAAAATTCTGGACTTAGGTCCCGATAACGTGGCCGCCTTTGTAGCTGAAACCGTAGTGGGCGCAACAGCCGGGGTGTTGCCTCCCGTTGAGGGCTACTTACAAGCCATTCGTGCCGTATGTGATAAATACGGTGTGTTGTTGATCTTAGACGAAGTGATGTGTGGCATGGGCCGTACTGGGCATCTCTTTGCTTGCGCCGAAGACCAAATCGCCCCAGATATTCTGACGATTGCTAAAGGACTAGGTGCAGGTTATCAACCAATTGGTGCCATGTTAGCCAGCAGTAAAATCTACGATACCATTACTCAAGGTTCGGGCTTTTTCCAACACGGTCATACCTACATGGGTCATGCCACCGCTTGTGCAGCCGCTTTGGCGGTACAAAAAGTCATCGAACGTGATCAGTTGCTCGATAATGTGATGGAGCGTGGCCAACAGTTGCGCGATGAATTACACGCCGCCTTAGACCTTCACCCCAATGTGGGAGATATACGCGGTCGTGGCTTAATGGTAGGTATAGAGCTGGTCGCCGATAAAAACAGCAAAGAGCCTTTAAACCACAAGGAAAAAACCCATGCCAAACTACGTAAGGTAGCGATGGAAAAAGGGTTATTGATGTACCCAATGGGTGGAACCGTTGACGGTGTGCATGGTGATCATATTCTCCTAGCACCTCCCTTTATTTGCACTCCCAATGATATCTCACGTATTGTAGAATTAGTCAGTGCTACTCTTTATGAAGTGCTGCCTTTTGCAATCGAACCTATAGCGTTACGCGCTTAATTATTGGAAGTGATTTATGGCCCGTTTGCCTTATGCCGATTTAACTCAACCAGAAATCAGCAAACTTGTAACTCAGATAGAAGCCGAACGCGGCAGTGTCATCCACCTATACCAAATGCTATTACACAGCCCTGCAGTCGCGCAGGGCTGGTTAAATCATTTGACAGGTATCCGTCTTAATAGTCAGGTGCCTGGTGATTTGCGCGAGCTCATCATCATGCGTGTGGCGATTTTAAATCGCGCCCCCTACGAGGCCGATCAGCACGCCCCCATTGCACTAAAAGAGGGGGTGACTCAGGCCCAGCTTGATGCGTTAGATAACTGGCGCGATGCCAAAGATCTGTTCAACGAACAACAACGTGCCGTCTTGGCCTATACCGACGAGATGACGCTTAACGTCCAGGTCCCCCGAGCCATTTATAACGAGGTCGAGCACCTCTTTAATGAACAACTAGTCGTAGAAATCACCGCTACCATTGCGACATATAACATGGTGTCGCGCTTTTTAGAGGCGTTGCAGATCCATACGGATGACGCCAAAGAGGCCTAAAAGCAACCCTTCCATCAAAAATGCCCCTTGGCTAAATCACCAAGGGGCATTTTTTTATGTCACTCGTTAAACGAGGTGATTAGAGCATATCGCGCCCTTCTCGTTTAGCGGCACGTAAATCACGGAATAAAGACACCAGTAGCAGGGCCAAAATACCGGAAGAGATCACGGGCCAGACCAAAATATAAAAAACCAATGTGTTAATACTCATGGGGTTCTCCTATTATTTGTTGATTTTCGCTTCGCTTAACATCGCGTTTTCTTCCTCGTGGAAAGAAACCACACGTTTAGCTAGCACTGAAAAATCAAAGCGCTCTTTGCTGTTCCAGCTCATGGCCACACAAACAATAGCACTTACACCATAAGAGGTGAGCGAACCCAATAGTACGGTGTAGTCACGTAAGAAGCCGATGAAATAAGGCATCAAACCAATCGAAGCCCCTACACCAACCACAATAGCCAACTGACGTGGGAAGAAAGCAAAGGTCATCAAACCAAGCACCACACCACCACCAACAGAAGCCACTGCCTCAAAGAAAACGCCAATCACACCATCTAGGGGTAATAGCTCAAAGCGCACCAAGGTAAACAGTGCTACAGCAACGATCACTGCAGTGGTAAAGGCTTTATTGGTGACTTTTTCCCAATAGAAGCTAACGATCACAGGGAACACAATCGCCCCCCACAATGCACCAACAAATACCAGCATCACCAAAATATCTAGGCGTAAGCTAGCAAAAATCACACCCAGCATGGTGGCTACAATCATGGTCATACGACCCCACCACAACATACGCTGTGGGTTAGGTTTGCCTTTGGCGACGTTTTTACCGTAGATATCAGTCATCACAATAGCGGACAAGGCACTTAAGTCAGAGTCAGCAGTAGAAGACAAAGAGCCAATCACCAAAATAAAGAACAACGCAATACCCATTGGCGGCAAGTAAGTCGACGCCATCTGTGGAATGATGTTGTTCATGTCGCCATTTGCAGGCTCTAGCCCAGCAAACAAGGCCAATAGACCCAACATACCTAAACCAATTACCACCGCACCATAACCAATCGTTGCGGTTAAGAAAGTGGATTTAATGAGGTCTTCGCGTACAGCAAATAAGCGCTGTGCAATGGTTTGGTTACCAATCGCATAGGCCAACACCGCCACAAAATACGGTGCACCTTGTTCTAGAATGGCTTTGGTAGAAAAGAAGTTGGCTTGCTCAGCATCCAAACGCCACATGTTTTCTTCTAGGAAAGAAGCACCACCAGCGTTATAAAAGATAAGCGGAATAATGATCACAGCGGCCAAAATCATGGCAATAAGCTGGGCAAAATCCGTCATCACAGAAGCACGGAAACCGGACCATAGGGTGTAAGACAACACACCTAGACCAGCGATAAGTACACCTTGAATAAAGCTCAAAGGACTGAGTACAGAAACCAAGGCACCCGCAGCGGTAAAGTTCACCATCAAGCTGATACAGCTACCAACAATGTTGGAACCGGCCATAATCAACTGACTGGATCTGCCATGACGGGCATGGATTACCTCGGCGAGAGTGTGTGCATCGGGAGCCAGTTTACGGAAGCGTCGACCAAAAGGATAAATAAACAAAATCATCAACGCGCCCCAGAATCCATAATGGATGGGACCAGAGAGACCGTATTTAAACCCAGAGGTAGCACTCGCGTAAAAAGAAGCTGCCCAAATCCATGTCGCAATCATACTCGCAGCGGACAATCCAAAACCCACTGCACTGTTGGACACCATGTAACCATCTACGTTTTCATTTTTGCGGCCGATCGTTAATGACAGCAAAAACGTAGCTAGGTAAAAGCCCACCAGCAACAACAATGCGGTTGTCGTAGAGAGCTGAAAAAAACCTGACTCTTGCATGTTTTTTGTTCTCCTTCAATTTATTGACTGCAGCCCTTTCAGGTTGATAAGGGCGCAACCAAACCGTGCCATTACCCCATCAAAGGATGAGTTGCACATTTACACTGAAGGTGAATAAGAAATGGAACCTATCCATTTATTATGCACCTGCTCTATTAAAGCCATGCGCTTTTTCAATAAAAAAGCTCAGCGCTAACGCATTGTAACGACCTTAGCGCCTCCCGTCCAGAAACTGCAATCCCTTAAAAAACAATGTATTAGGTTAATTTGTCACGGAAGCCAGTACCTGAAGCACCCCTTTTTCCTTGACCCAATCGATATGTTCTTGCTCTCGAACGTAGATCATCCCCGCAAAAGATAAGGCGTTCAGAATGATCTCATCGCAACGTTCTTGGGTGCGTGGTACCAGCAATAACCAGCCATCCTGAATCAGCATATTCATCGGTGGCATCAAGCCATTTTCGTCTGGTGCCAGGGCTAATTTTTTACATGCCAGCTGATAAGCCTGGTACATGCCTCGGGCGTACTCATGGGCTTCTTCGGTAGGAGGCACATAGACAAAAGCATGGTCAAAACACCAGTCATTTTGTTGCTGAACCTGTTGTTCAGTATCTTTATCTAAGCCACGTATAAAAGGGAGCAAACTGGGATTTGAAGATGCAGCCGGCAACCATTGCAGATGCAAATGCCGTTGACTAGCCCCTGCCTCTGGCCCACCATTGTAAAATCCTAAACCAGCATACTCAGACAGAACCAGACTCAGCGCCAAGAAGTCCTCGTACTGCAACACACTACGTTGCTCAGCAAAGGTGACTCTAGGAATCACCAGGTGGCGTTCACATACAGGGAACTTATTGAGAATCACATGGTGATAATCGCCCAATTTCCCTATAGTTAGCCTTGGGTCTGGAGGTAAAAAAGGATTGAAATTAGGATCGGTCGGACCACCCGGAAAACCGGCAGGGGTTTTAGTTTGCTTAAGCGATAAAGCAGGAATCCAACACACTCTAAAGTCTAGGTCTTTAGCTTGTACGGGTTGGACATAAAATTGTATGGGTTGTAAGTCACCAGAAGCTAAAGCCTGCTCCATACGCTGATCGACTGTCTGCATAAAAGACATAATATGAATTGCCTCCTTTCTTGCTACTGAACTAGCTTATCAGACATAAGCTCTATAATCCCTTGATAGGCTGTTATAGATCTTCGTGATACCGTTACTTAATTATTTATTAAACAGGTCTAATTATGCTGTACTTTACACGGTTAAACCCATGGCTAAAACCCTTAGGAACCCTACTAGGTGCTCTTGTTTTATCCACCTCTACAGCATGGGCCGAGGAAAACAAAGCCACAAACGACCCCACCTTAGACGCCTTTCCTGCATCTAAGACTGGTTACGAGCGCCATGTAATTCGTCTTCCTATAGGTAATTATGAAAATAACCTAAAAATCGAACTGCTGCCCGGCAAAGTCCAAGAGGTAGACTGCAATATCACCCATTACAACGGCATGCTGCAGGAAAAAACACTCGAAGGATGGGGCTACAACTACTACGAGCTCAGTGACGTAACCGGTCCAGCTAGTACGATGATGACTTGCTCCGACGAGGACAAAAAACTGCAATTCGTACCAGTACATACTAACGGCTCTTTATTGCAATATAACAGTCGTTTACCCGTTGTGGTCTATCTGCCAAAAGGACTAGAGCTACGTTGGCGTACTTGGGTTGCTACCCCCTACAATACGGCAACAATGGAATAACCCTCTGACAAATATAGGTCGTCATGCAAACCATTCTAGCCTTTGCCACGCTTCTGGTCTTTCAGCTGCTTGGAGAAATTATCGTACGTGTCCTTGCCTTACCTTTGCCTGGGCCCTTGGCTGGCATGCTTTTGCTATTAATTGGACTGATTTTTTATAAAAAAATCCCACAGGCGTTAGAGCAAACCTCGTTATTTCTTATTCAGCATTTTATGTTGCTGTTTACTCCTACCGTGGTAGGGGTCTTGTTGTACTTTGACTTAATCAAAGAGCAATGGCTGCCCTTTTTTGTCACAGCTATTTTGGCTACGGCGGTTACCTTAGTCATCACCGCCTTCTGTTTATCCTGGCTATTAAAACGCGGAAAGAACACCAATGAATAACGAAGGGCCCCAGCAGATCTGGTATACCTTAACCCAAGCTCCTTTGCTCTGGCTAAGTCTTACTCTGTGCGTTTACCTGTTTGCTCTTTTTATCTATAGACGTTGTAACTCAAACCCTTTGGTTTTGCCTGTCTTCACGTCGTTATGTATTGTTGCGAGCATTTTATTAATTACAGACACCCCCTATGAAACCTACTATGAGGGGGCACAATTCATTCACTTTTTGGTTGGACCCGCCACAGTAGCCCTAGCGATCCCACTGTACAAGCACCTGCCTAGACTGCTTGCTCTGTGGCGTCCGTTAAGTATCACGCTTATTATTGGCGCCATCACTGGGCTATTGAGCGGTGCTTTCATCACCTTGTGGACTGGAGGCAGCGCAGAACTGGCGATTTCATTAATGCCCAAATCCGCTACCATGCCTATCTCTATGGCTATGGCCGAATACTTTGGTGGTCACCCCTCTTTAACGGCCATTTCCGTTGTGATAACGGGCATCGTAGGTAGTGTGATGGCCACCCCTGTTTTTTATTTATTGCGCATAGAGGATCCCGCTATCAAAGGGATTGCTATGGGGGTGACGGCTCATGCGATTGGGACCGCCAGAGCCATTCAAATTAATGAGACCATGGGGGCCTTTTCTGCTCTGGCCATGAGTGTAACGGGCGTGTTAACGGCGCTTTTTATGCCTTTTTTGATGCAATGGCTGCAGCACATGGGATGGTTAAATTAATGCCAATCATCACGGTAAACAAAACGCGGCATTTGCCAGTTAAAGCGTAAGGCTAAAAACCTAAAGGTTAGGCCAACCCCCATGGGCACCAACATACTGGTGAGTTCGCTAAAGGATTGGTCAATGGCGATCAGGTATAAGCCACCGGTCACCATGGACACACTGGCATACATTTCTTTGCGGAACAAAAGAGGAATGTCATTACACATAATATCGCGCAGTACTCCGCCCGCACAGCCCGTAATCATGCCACTAAGCAGCACGATGGTAATGGGCAATTCCATTTCTAAGCCAATCTGACAGCCAATCACCGTAAACGTGACCAGACCTAAGGCATCCAACGCCAAGAACAGCTTGTGTAAATGACGCATCAAGCGTGCCGTCAAAGCGGTAAAAATGGCTGCGCCCGCTGTCATCCATAAATACTCAGGATGAGCGACCCAAGTCAGTGGGTAATGCCCTAGCAACACGTCACGTACCGAACCGCCGCCCAGGGCCGTGATACAAGCGATCACGCACACCCCTACCCAATCCATATCCCGCTTGCCCGCTGCCAAAGCGGCGGTCATCGCTTCGGCGGTAATCGCAATCAAATAAAAGGTAAGGAGCAACATGGGCTTACACCTGAGCATCCAATGCTATAAGCGTCGCTCGCTTGCGCCACAGCAGCCATAAGCCAGGCAAAGCGAGTAAGACGGTGACTAAAAAGAAACTCGGCCAGCCTAGTGACTCCACTAAAGGAGGCGTCAGCGGCCCAGCCAAATAAGTGCGCCCAACGGCAGATAAGGCAGACAACAAAGCAAATTGCGTTGCAGAAAACTGTTGATTACATAAGGCCATCAGCAGCGCCACAAAGGCTGCCGTGCCCATCCCACCACATAGGTTTTCTATGGCCACCACTACGCCCATCAGAACCACATGTGGATCGTTCACTGCCAACACCCAGTAACCAAAATTAGAAACGGCCTGCAACACACCAAAGAGCATCAACGAGCGGTATAAACCCAACCTAGCCATTAATCCGCCACCTACTAGGGCACCAATAATGGTTGCCGCCAGGCCGAAGATTTTATTCACCATCCCCACCTGCGACACATCAAACCCGGCCCCACGAATCAAAAAGGTCGTGGACAGAGCCCCAGCAAACGCATCACCCACTTTATACAACACGATTAACAATAAAATCGTGATGGCCTCGGGGCGTTTAAAAAACTCTAACAATGGTTCTACCACCGCACTACGCAGGGATCGGGGAGGCTGCACAACCACCTCGGGCTCTGGGGCGATAAAGGTAGCCACGGCACACAATCCCATGATCAGCCCCATCGCCATATACATTCCGTTCCAGCCCAACCACTGATCCGCAATCACTAAGGCAAAGCCGCTGGAAACGATCATAGCGAGCCTATAGCCGAGCACCTTAACGGCAGCACCAGCCGCCCGTTCCGTGCTGCGTAATACATCGGTGCTGTACGCATCAAACGCAATGTCTTGGGTCGCGGACATAAAGGCCACAAAAACAGCCAGTAAAGCAATCAGCCCCAATTGGGCTCCAGGGTCAAACAGCCCCATCGCCGCAATAGAAAGAGCTAATAGCAGTTGGCTTAATGCAATCCAACCACGACGACGCCCTAAGAAAGGCACCGCATAACGATCTAATAAGGGCGCCCACAAAAACTTCAACGTGTAGGCCGAACCCACCAAAGTCAGAAAGCCAATCTGAGTTAGAGACACACCGGCCACGGTTGCCCAGGCCTGCAAGGTACCACTGGTTAGGGCCAAGGGCAGACCGCTGGCAAAGCCTAACACGAGTAAGGGGAGCACACGTGGGCTCAGATAGACATTAGACACCGCTAGTACCGCGCTTAACGTACTGCATACGGCGACTCAAATCGATACACCGCCAGTGTTCCGCGCAAGCCGGGGAGTAAACGCACCTCTTTTTTGCCATCAAACACCACGCGATCTAAGATGCGCAAGCCCAAGGCTTTGGCTAAGTCCTGAAAGTCTCGTAAGGTACACAGATGAATGTTAGGCGTGTCATACCACTGGTAAGGCATTTCTTTAGAAACAGGCATGCGTCCAGCCAAAATAGATAGGCCATGGGACCAGTGACCGAAGTTAGGAAAGGACACGATGCCGTAACGGGCGACCCTGGCCATTTCGCGCAAAATATGCTCGGTGTTAATCATGGACTGCAGGGTTTTAGAAAGCACCACCGTATCAAAGTGTTGATTTTCAAATAGGGCCAGCCCCTCTTCGAGGTCTTGCTGTATGACCGACACCCCACGACGCACACTGGCCACCACCGCCTCTGGATCACGCTCGATGCCAGAGCCATGAACATTTTTAGTGCGCTGTAAATAGGCGAGCAATTTACCATCCGCGCAGCCCAAATCCAGCACATGGGTAGAGGGCTCTATCCAGCTCGCGATACGAGCCAAGTCAGGACGCTGGGCTAGACTGACTGCATTTGCCGTGGTCTTCATGCCAATACTCCGGTAGTGCGCTGACGGGCTCCTAAGCCTAGTTGCTCTGCAATCTGATCGTAATAACCCTGCACTACGCCGTGGTAATGACGGTCATCTAATAAGAACGCATCGTGTCCGTGTGGCGCATCAATTTCTGCGTAGGTCACTGACCTTTTGTTTTTTAACAACGCCTGGGCAATTTCGCGTGAGCGCTGTGGCGTAAAACGCCAATCCGTCGTAAACGAGATAAGCAAAAACTTTGCTTTAACTGCCGCTAAGCTCTGGGCCAGGTCCCCATTATATTCTCGGGCAGGATCAAAATAATCCAGCGCTCGTGT
The DNA here is from genome assembly GCA_012839585.1 of Alcaligenaceae bacterium. Taxonomy (GTDB): domain Bacteria; phylum Pseudomonadota; class Gammaproteobacteria; order Burkholderiales; family Burkholderiaceae_B; genus Paenalcaligenes. The sequence goes on from DUNB01000075.1 coordinate 15,972, forward strand.
AATCAATAAGTAGGTATTCGCATCAAAATACTGCGAAAACTTTTCACCCTGATAGCGCAAATAGGACTCAACCTCGAACTCTACCCCGTAGTCGTATCGATAAGCACCATCGTCTTTGGGATCGCGTTGGGTGCGGCCGAATTTTTCCGCCATCATCTCGTCAGATTGATAGGTAATATGTCCAACCATTCTGGCGACCGACAGACCTCTTTTGGGCACGGTATTACGACTGTAATAGTCCCCTTCGTAGAACTCAGGGTCTGTAATAATGGCGCGTCTAGCCACCTCGTTAAAAGCAATATTCTGGGCGCTAAGTTTGGGCGTGCTGGCGATCACAATGCAGTTCTCAAGGCGATCAGGACAGGTAATGGCCCAGCTAAGCGCTTGCATACCGCCCAATGACCCCCCCATCACTGCAGCAAATTTCTGAATGCCCAAATAGTCCGCTAGACGCGCTTGGGCATGTACCCAATCCTCTACCGTCAGTAGCGGAAAGGCGGCACCCCAAGGTTTGCCGGTGGCTGGGTTAAGGCTGGCCGGTCCGGTAGAACCAAAACAAGAACCAATATTATTAACGCCTATAACAAAAAAACGATCTGTATCCACGGCTTTGCCTGGGCCCACCATGTTGTCCCACCAACCTACGTTTTTAGGGTCCTCGGGATCTATGCCCGCCACGTGATGCGAGGCATTGAGCGCATGGCAAATTAAGACCGCATTACTACGATCGTGATTGAGGGTGCCATAGGTTTCAATGGCTAATTCGTATTGGGGTAATGTCTGACCGCTGGATAGCAAAAGCGGCTCGTCAAAGGCGATAATTTCAGGCGTGACCACACCCACTGAGCCATCGGAGGTAACAGTAGAAGAATGCAAAGATGAAGTATTTGAGACCATGTGTGGACCTCTTTAGCTGGATTTATGGAGCGCCCGCAAGCGGATCAAAGCAAATCGGCGCCAACAATAGGTAAGTAATAAGTGTAGCACCTTCATCCGCAAAATCCAGATCCCCTAGCAGGGAAAGCCCCTCATCGCCAAGTGTGAGAAATACGTAAGGATTAATACTAGATAAGAAAGGCTTGAGGTTTTTCCGAAAGCGGCAAACAATCCACCTAGATGTAACAAACCAAGACGGAAATGATTTTTATCTCTTTATTTCTCAAGGAATAAAAAATGATTAAAAAACCCTTAAGCCCTAAAGAATATGAATGTTTGCACTGGGTCGCTCTGGGCAAAACCAATTATGAAATCAGTGTCATTCTAGGGTTGAGCAGTCACACCGTTAACTTTCATTTACGAAACATCTACTCCAAGCTGAACGTCTCTAACCGCCCTGCGGCTATCACCAAGGCCTTTAACGCCTCGATTCTTAAACCACCTCTTAACTAAAAGCTAGCCCCACGCCAAGCCCTTTCCCTTTAATCCTAATGCGCATTACAATCGGCTTCATACTTAATTAGTCAGTGATAACAAGTGAACCTAGGTAATGACATTGAGCCAGAATCGTTTAAAAACCCTCTCATCTAATCTTGCGCTGCTTAGCGATATTCGCCGCGGCGTAGAAAAAGAGGGCTTGCGCGTGAATACTGCCGCCTATTTAACTGCCTCCGCGCACCCGACAGCCTTAGGCTCCGCGTTATGTAATAGTCGCATCACCACTGACTATGCGGAATCACTGCTTGAACTCATCACCATCCCTCATCACTCTGTAGAGGAATTACGCGCCGAGCTACAGCAGGTGCATCAGTTCGTGGTGCATAACATTGGTGATGAAATTATCTGGAATCAATCCATGCCGGCCCATTTGCCTGCGGAACCAGATATTACAATTGGCTGGTACGGTGAATCCAATACCGGCATGTTCAAACACGTGTATCGCCGTGGTTTGGCCGAACGCTATGGCAAACGCATGCAGTGTATTGCAGGCGTGCATTACAACTACTCCTTGCCCGATGCCATCTGGCCGCTATTACAAATGGACGGCCACACACTACAAGAACAGCGTTCTACCGGTTATTTAGCTCTCATTCGTAACTTCACCCGTTATTCCTGGTTGCTGATGTACCTCTTTGGTGCCTCACCGGTCGTATCCAAAGACTTTTTAGACGGTCAAAACCTGCCTCTAGAGCAAATCGGACCGGACTCCTATTGCCTGCCTTGGGCCACCAGCTTGCGCATGAGTGACTTAGGCTATCAAAACAAAGAGGCCCAGGCAGAACTGCAGCTCTGCTATAACGATTTGGATACCTTTTTACTTCGTATGCACAAAGCAGCCACTACCGTTTGGCCCGCTTATGAACAAATCGGTACACATCGTGATGGTCAATGGATTCAGCTCAACACCAACATCCTACAAATCGAAAACGAATACTATTCCAATATCCGTCCTAAAAGCATTCCAACAAATGATGAACGCCCCTCTTCGGCTTTAGCCAATCGCGGGGTGGAGTACGTAGAGGTACGCTGCTTGGACGTGGACCCTTTTGATCCGATTGGTTTATCCGCTGAGACATCACGCTTTTTAGATGCGTTCTTATTGTTCTGCGCCGTTGAACCTAGCCCATATTTTCCTGATGGAGGCTTCTGTCAGGACAGCAAAAACAACTTTACCAAGGTAGTCACCGAAGGACGCAAACCTGGTCTGTTGCTACGCAATCAACACAAACAAGATGTAGAACTCAAAAGCTGGGCCGAGGACATCCTCTTGGCGATGCGTCCTTACGCCGAGCTTTTCGACAAAGGCACCAGCCAAACGCTCTATCAAGACGCGCTTGAGCTACAACTGGCAAAGGTCCAGGACGCCAGTCTTTGCCCCTCTGCACGCCTGCTCGCAGAACTCAAAGCCTCCGGTCAAAGCTTTGTGGACTTTAGCTATGCCCAAAGCCAGCAACACAAAGAAACCCTGCTCAAACTGGACCTGCCCACCGAGATCACCGAGGCCTTTAAACAAGAGGCTCTGGACTCCTTAGCAAAACAGCAGCAAATCGAGGCGGCTGAAAAAGACCAAACCTTTGAAAGTTTTCTCCACCAATACCAAGGTCTGCTCGAAAGCCAATAAACCAACAGCCACAAAAAAAGCGACCTAGAAATAGATCTAGGTCGCTTTTTGTTTAATCTGGCGCGCCCGACAGGAATCGAACCTGTATCGAGAGCTTCGGAAACTCTAATTCTATCCATTGAACTACGGGCGCCTAACTCATCATTTTAACCCGTATAATGCATTTTGTTGAGTTTAATTTTTTTAGCGGTAAAATCAAGCACGATTAGAGATCCCCCCATAGCGTTATTAGTTCGCTATAATTAACTTTCGATCGACACCAACTATATAAATCTTGCGGCCCCAGTAGTCATTTTCCGGTGGTCCGCCAGTCCCTACTCAGTACGAACTCGCAGGATCTGATTATGAGCCTTACGGAAAAAAACTCTCAGAATAACGACACTACACAATCTGTACACGTCAAAAACCCCGTCCAAATCTTTTGGTTGGCGATGGTGTTTTTGGTCGTTGTCGGCGGCGCTATGTTCTTCATTGACAAAAACACCAATGACTTACGTATGGGTAAAGCCCGCCCAGACACATCCGAAGGCGTCGCCTCTCGTATTCAGCCTGTGGCTCAATTTGCCCTTAACATCGTCGAAGGGGATCGTCCTCTGAAAACAGGCAAAGAGGTCTACGATGCAACGTGTACGACCTGTCACGCCACAGGGGTTGCTGGCGCACCTAAGTTCGGTGACAAAGCCGCTTGGGCTCCTTATATCGAAACCGGTTACGAGACCATGCTACAGGTAGCCCTAAACGGTAAAGGCGCTATGCCTGCCAAAGGTGGTAACACCGCGCTGGATGACCTAGAAGTCGAACGCGCTATGGTTTACATGGCAAACGAGGCAGGCGCTGGTTTCCCAGAGCCTAAAGGTGGCGAAGAAGGCGCTGCTGCAACCAAAACCGCTGCTGCCACTGACAAAGCTGAACCCGCACCAGCCGCTGAAAAAGCCGATGCCGCACCTACTGCTGAAAAAGCCGAAGAAAAAGTCGTCGCCGCAGCTGCTCCAGCCGCTAAAAGCGAAGGTGGTATCCCTGCTGCCAGCGCAGATGAGCTCGCCACAGGTAAAGGTCTTTACGATGCCGCCTGTTTTGTTTGCCACGGCTCTGGCGTAGCAGGTGCTCCTAAGTTTGGCGATAAAGCCGCTTGGGCGCCCTACATCGAAACCGGTTTAGACGCCATGCTACAGGTCGCCATCTCCGGTAAAGGCGCCATGCCTCCGCGTGGTACCGCGATGAATGCTTCCGACGAAGAACTACGTGCCGCCATTTTGTACATGGTTGAGCAAGTTCGCTAATTCGCACTTAGCTCTTACGTTAAAAAAATGGCCCGTATCATACGGGCCATTTTTTTAACGTGCGCCCCTTAGTTTAGGGCAAGAAAAAGGTCAACAACCTATCTCTGGGCAATCACAAATACCACCTAAGAATTAGCGAGTCGTACGCAAGGACACGCCCAGTTGTACGCGACGCTGTAGCCACAGGCTAGGACGGTAACGCATATCCCCTGTGACAAACTGCATCGATTGCAAGATCTCTAAGAGCACCTCGCCCCCAACCTTATCTCCCACCGACAAGGGGCCACCATGTGGGTAACCTAGACCTAGAGACACTGCCGTATCGATATCAGCTGCTGTAGCAATCCCTTGTTGAGCAATATCACACGCACCATTCACGATGGATGCCACCATGCGTTGTGCAACAAAACCGGCAGAGTCCTCAATCAGGCTAACCGAGGTGCCATCACTTGCAAACAACCCTAGGGCCAGCTGCGTCCAACGATCCTCTGTCAACAAAGAACGCATCACCACACGACGTTGACCAACCTCTAGACCAAAAGCGGTATCTAATGCCACCGTACGCGCTGCATCCAAGCCAAAATTAGCCACAACCGTCGCCACATCTTCACCGTAAGGGGTGATGACGATCAAGGCATCTTCTGGTGCCTCATCACTTTGATCTAGTTCTACATCTAAGGTTTTAAGCAAGGCTTCTGCTCGTACGTAGCCCACGGGATGTATAGGAGCTAGCCACACTTTAAGGCCGGAGCTATGGGCGGGCGCTGGAGCCGTCTCGGGCACTTGTTTTTTGCCTTCCTCATAGCGGTAAAAACCTTCACCTGTTTTACGACCCAAAATACCCCCAGCATGACGCACAGCGGTAATAGGAGAAGGTCTAAAGCGCGGTTCTTGGTAAAACTGGTTATAAATGGACTCCATCACTGGATGCGACACATCCAACGCGGTTAAATCCATGAGCTCAAAGGGCCCCATTCTGAAACCGGCCTGCTCGCGCATAATGGCATCCACTGTGGCAAAATCCGCCACCTGCTCTTGCGCAATTTTTAGCCCCTCGATATTCATCGGGCGACCTGCATGATTCACAATGAAGCCAGGCATGTCTTTGGCACGCACCGGGGTGTGGCCCATGCTCTTTGCGATGGCAACCAACTGATCACAGACAGAGGAATCCGTACGCAGTCCCTCAATCACCTCAACCACTTTCATTAAGGGAACGGGATTAAAGAAGTGAAAACCAGCCACACGCGCTGGCTTTGTGACGGCCTGTGCAATGGCCGTAATGGACAAAGACGAGGTGTTCGAGGCCAAGATACAGTCCTCGCTCACAATGGCCTCTAATTGTTTAAACACATCTTGTTTAACCTGCAAATTCTCTACGATGGCCTCTACCACCAAATCGGCATCTTGCATTTGCTGCAAGTCGGTGCAAGTAATCAAGTTCGCTTGAGCGCTTTCTACTTGTTCTGCACTCATACGGCCACGCTCTACTTGGCGAGCCCAGATTTTTGCTAGTTGTTCTTTAGCCTGAGTGATGGCCTCTTCACGCACATCAAACAAGCGCACTCGGTAATCGGCTTGGGCCGCGATCTGAGCAATACCTTGCCCCATGGCTCCGGCGCCGATAATACCTATGGTTTTCACTGCGGACATAATGTCTCCTCTGTGTTATCTACGCATATATTGAAACGATACACTTATCAAGAATAGTATCAAAAATATGTGTTTATTTAAGCATAAAAAAACCCGCTGTCAACGTGGTGTACAGCGGGCAAAACAAAATGGTCCGTTAGGGCAATAGAAGTTGTAGCGGATCACCTACCCCTAACACCGCATCCACCTCTTGGGGACTGAGGTAATCTTGGAGTTTAGTTTTGGTGCTATGTGCATAGGCCTGTAACACATGCGCCCAGGTGGCCTTGTTAGCAAACTGCATACCAAAATCATCTAAGGTTCCGCCCCTATTGATATAACCTAGAACCTCACTGTGCTGCGCTTTGGGGAACAAATGCCATAAATGTCCACGAAACACCTCAGGACGCATGTGTGTTAGTGCCACCCGGTGCACCACATACGATGGAAACAGCTGTTCAAGTTGTTCAGGGGTAAGTAATTGCTCTACCTCATAATCATCGCGAGCTAGACGTAATTTGCCTGGTTCTTGTACATACACCAAACGATAGCCTCGACCTTGATCTTTTAAGCGCTGCGCAGCGATCAACATTTGCTCCAACTGATAGCCGCCATTGGCTATTAATAAGGCTGGCTCTTGGCCTTGGTATTCCTCAAGCAGCAAAACGCCTTGCTGTGCTAGTTGCTGCGCCTGCTCTGCGGTGAACACCGTTTTTCTATCGCGCTTAGGTACCACCACACTGACAATTTGGCCGCGACCACCGTAAATAGAGGGCAATAAGGCCATAAAGCTGTTGTAGTCCGCGGGGAATACCACTCTGGACACATCACTCATTTCACCTAATAAGGCCTCGGCAAAGGTGGTGTCTTGATGGGACTGCTGGTTTTTACCGTTTTCCCAAGTGTGCGAAGTGGCCACCACGGGCCAGCTAATCCATTGCGCCGGACGCCCTACCTCTTTTTGCTGTCGCGCAAAAATAATACGCTGACGCAAAGCCCCCAGCATCTTCACACAAAAGGCCTCATAGCTCGCTACTAAGTTCAAGCCACTTTGATTACCAATACAGGCCGACACCACGGCTTCCTCATTCAGCGCAGTAATAATCTGACCATGTACCGATTCATTTTCACCCTCCGGATCAATCACTCGATGCTTTAGCGTTTTTAGCACCGTCACTAAACGGTTACTGGCCAACTCATCCGGATTACCCACTCTAGGACGTAAATGCGGATTGGCCTGGACCAGCTCTACAAAATAACGATCTATCGCGGCCATGGGACTGATCTTCTGACCAGGCTCTACAAAATGCAGATCAGGCAAAGTAGGCGTTGTAGGATTTCTGTCTGCTAAGGCGTGGTCACGTTCTAACACACGTTGCTGTGCGCTGTGCGTTTGCAACACAGCCAAGCTTTTTGCTAATTCGTTCGGATCCACCCAAAGCGGCTTGGCGTACTCATTAAAAATCTGGCGCGCGGTCTCATCATGACGTGGATTGGCAGGCAACGGTAAGTTATGCGCCGCGTTCTCATCAGCGCCATAAAAACCAAAGCCCTTAGTGGTATGGGCAATGCCATAAGGAATGGCCAGCGGATAGCTTAGGTGACCGGCTTCCAGCATCTGCACACGCTGCTTGAGGCGCTGCTCCATATCCCAAATGGTATACACAAACATAGCCGGATCACGCCCATCAAACGCAATAGGGTCAAAGCCACAACCTTTAAGGTGGTCGATAAAACCGCTTAACCCTTCCAACGTCCCTAACTGCGTACGTTGTTCAATGCGACGACCATTCGCAATCATAATGGGCAAAGCCGCTCCCGTATCGGCGGCTCGCCACCATCTAGGAATCCAGTCACTGCCGCGTTGCTCCTCGGCCGCGCCATCTGATAAAAAAGCCACGAGCTTCTCACCAGGTAACGGCATATGAGCGTATTGCAGTTCAGCAAAACCTAAATAGCCCCCCTCAATCACCCCGCCGGCAGTATGAGGATTCACATGACTGCCTAGAGGGGCCGCGGCGGATCCATCCGGCGCTAAGGCGTAACCGTAAAAGTCCTGCAGCAGACGATTCAGACCTGCTTCACCCCCGCCATAACTTTTTTCTTGTTCTGGGTGCAAGTTATTGAGCAACACATTAATGGCCTCGATAGCTGCCACACTATGTCCTTGTCCCATTAGCCAGGAACGGGTTTCTCCAGTTAACGCATTTAATGTCATATAGGCCGCGTAAGCGGGCACCATATTTAAAGCGCCACCCGTATGTCCCTCCGGTTGGTGCTTAAAATCCTCCGCCACTAAATCGCTCCCATCTAGACGGACCCGATTGGCGTAGGTCATATGAACGACTAACCACATGCCTGCCGCACTCAGCTGATCTAAGGCTATTAGCTTTTCATACACAGCTCCCAGATTAGGTTGCTTGCCCTCATCGACCAACTGCCGCGCCATATCAGCGATAGCAGCCTGCGTTTCTTTGCTGTGCTGAATCGGTCCATGACCTTGTTTCCAACGAGTAATCAGCGAGTTTGTCATACATAACTCCGTAATAATTAACTTGATAACTAAAGATAGCGTATTTCTTCTCTGTTGGGTTGAGTGGAATAACAACAGCCTTAGTGTCACTTAGGGTTTACCCTTGACATGACATAGGGGAAAACCCTATAATACAAATATCAATACATACTAAGCTTCACTCACTAAGGGATTTATCCATGACCACGCTGCTACATACTAATTTTCAATACACACGTTGGACTGATTCTATCGAGCGTTCTGTGATGAACCAGGTACTTAGCAACGGTGAGGCTTTATCCATTAAAGATCTTGGCATTTCCGTAATGAAAGGTCTAAAGAAAATGGCTCGTGCAATCGGCAATGGCTTAGTAAGAACAGCTGAAGCCATGTATGAAGCACGCATGAAAGAAGCCGGCACAATTGCTCGTATGTACTACTAAGATAGATCCGTTACTCAAAAAACCTCAGCAAACAATGGCTGAGGTTTTTTTATGGGTGATGCATTCATCATGCTGTTTTCAGGAATCCATTTGATGGGTACTGAGCTAACCCGATCTAAAAGGATCTTTTTATGGCTGATGAGCACATCCCGTATCAAAAGATTCTCTTAGAGAGGATAAGTTGGTTTTAGCTCAAAATACCTTTTTTATGACCAACAACTTAATCCTGTCGCAAAAGATCCTTCAGCATTCCTAAGCGTTCTTTGGGAGTGAGATGTTGTTGGGCGGCCTCGACCACAGCCGTCTCTGCCAATCCCATTTCAGTGATAAAGCGGGATTTTTCTCTGACGGTGTATTCTTTGCCCCGACGACGACGTTTGCACCAACTTAACCGTAAACTGCGCTGTGCCCGGGTAATACCTACATACATAAGGCGACGTTCCTCTTGGATGCGCTGCGTCAGCACGACCTCCTCTTGGCCCACCGGAATATCTTCATCGTCACGACCTAAGTGGGGCAGCAAACCTTCTTCTACTCCAATTAAAAACACGTGTTTGTATTCTAGTCCTTTGGCGGCATGTAAAGTGGATAGGTGCACCGCATCCACCTCATCGTTCTGATCATTGCGTTCAAGCATCGTAATTAAGGCCACGTGCTGGGATAAATCCAGCAGGCTCATTTCGTCTTGTTCTGCTTTAGATTTTAACCAACCGGTTAGTTCCAGCACATTTTGCCAGCGCGCCAAGGCCGGCTTGTCGTCGAAGACATCATACAAATAGCCCTCGTAGTTAATCGCAGATAACAACTCATCTAAGACCGCGGCTCCCTCCCGCCCGGTGCGCTCGGCCTTAACACGTAGACGTGAGATAAATTCAGCAAAAACCTGCAAGGGTTTTAACTGCCGTTCGGCCAGCTTATCGGTCAAAGCAATGGCATCAATGGCCTCAAACATAGAGAGCTTGTACTCCATCGCTACCTCACCTAACTGCGTTAAGGTGCCTTGGCCTATGCCACGCCGCGGTGTGGTCGCTGCCCGAATAAAAGCCGGGTCGTCATCGTGGTTAGCGATCAAACGTATATAAGCCAAAATATCGCGGATCTCGGCCTTATCAAAAAAGCTTTGCCCCCCACTCATGACATACGGAATACGCAAATCGCGTAGCTGCTGTTCGATGAGCCGCGCTTGTTGGTTACTGCGATACAACACCGCAAAATCCCCCCAAGGCGCTTTACGTTCAAATTTTTCGGCAGATAGGCTAATTCCTACCCATTCTGCCTCGGCCTGCTCATCGTCACAGTCTTTGATTTTGATGGATTCACCGATGCCTAAGTCAGACCACAGTTTTTTACCAAACACCACCGGATTGTGACCGATCACATTGTTGGCCGCCTCTAGAATACGTTGGCTAGAGCGATAATTTTGCTCTAATTTAATGAGCTTTAGATCGGGGTAATCCACCGTCAACTGGTGCAGATTTTCTACTGTGGCACCGCGCCAAGCATAAATGGCCTGATCATCATCACCCACCGCTGTAAACATCGCCCTATCGCCCACCAGAGCCTGCACAAGACGATATTGGCACGTGTTGGTGTCTTGGTACTCATCCACCAATAAATAATGCACACGCTCCTGCCAGCGCTGGCGTACCTCATCGTTATTTTCTAATAACTGGGTGGGCAATCGAATCAAATCATCAAAGTCCACTGCCTGGTAGGCACGCAAGGTCTCATCATAGCTACGATACACTTTGGCTGATTCGGCTTGGCTTGGCGTCAAAATGGCTTTATCAGCTGCATCTGGGCTTAATAAGGCGTTTTTCCATAAAGAAATGTCTTGTTGTACCGCACGCAAGCGCCCTTTGTCCGTGGTCGCTAGGATCTCTTGAATGATGCCCAAGGTATCATTGGAATCCATAATGGAAAATCGAGGCTTCAACCCCGCGGCGGCGGCCTCCTCGCGCAAGATTTTCAAGCCCAACGAATGAAAGGTGCTGATGGTCAGTCCCTTGGCTAAGCGTTTATCAATGAGATCCTGCACCCTTTCTGCCATTTCGCGAGCGGCCTTATTGGTAAAGGTCAGGGCAATAATACGTCGTGCACTATAACCACACTCGCCAATCAGATACGCAATTTTTTGTGTGATCACCCGCGTTTTACCACTACCTGCCCCGGCTAGCACTAAAGCTGGTCCATTTAAATAGCGTACCGCTTCGTGTTGAGCGGGGTTCAAACCTAAAGCAACAGCAGACGTCATGTGTTAAATATCCTGTGGATCGACTTCTAGAGTAAATTTGCAACGGTAATGCTTGGCCAGCTCATCTAGCTGCCCGCCCCAGGTTTTCAAAAACACCTGTAGGGCCTGACGATGCTGGCTTTCGATCAGCAGCTGCGCCCGCTCTATGTTGGCCACCCGTACAATGCGTAGCGGCACAGCATCATATAAGAACACCCGATCTGCTCCTGGCATTTGAGGATGCTGCGCCCATTGTTTGGCCGTATTTAAAAAAGCCAATGCCTGATCAATGGTTTTAGCCTCGGCTGTGATCAGCGCCAAATACGCATAAGGTGGCAAACCCACGGTTTCGCGCTGTACCAGTTCGTGCTGGGCAAAGAGCTCGTAGTCTTGTTTTAATAAAGCCTGATAAACGGCTTGATCAGGGTAATCGGTTTGAATGAGCACCCTGGCCTCGTCGTGATGACGTCCAGCACGCCCAGAGACCTGCATCAGTTGCGCAAATAAGCGCTCGGGCGCGCGAAAATCCTGAGCAAACAACATGGTGTCCGCATTTAGCACACCCACCAAGGCTAGATTACTAAAATCATGACCTTTGGAGACCATTTGTGTGCCCACCAGTATATCGACCTCGCCGGCATGCACCTGCGCGAATAAAGCCTCTGCACTGCCTTTGCGGCGCGTGCTATCGGCATCAATACGCAGCAAACGCGCCTGCGGGAAACGCTCTGCTAAATATTCCTCTACGCGCTGGGTGCCTTTACCTAGCGGCTTTAAGTCAATATTGCCACAGTCCGGACAATGTTTGGCTACAGGGCTTTGTACCCCGCAGTGATGACACTGCATATAGTGCCGGTAGCCCTTGTGCAATACCGCATAAGCAGAACAATGTGGGCACTGACTGAGCCAACCACAAGAACCACAATGCAACACCGGCGCATAGCCTCTTCGATTGATAAATATCAAGGATTGCTTGCCTGCGGCTAAGGTTTGCTCTAAGGCCTCGATAAGCTGTGGTGACCAGCCCTGATCGAGCTGCGCGCGTCGTGTATCCACCAACTGAATGGTGGGCAAAGGCACGGCTTTTGCGCGCTGCGACAGGGTCAGTAATTGATAATGCCCCTTTTGCACATGGTGCCAGCTTTCTAGCGAGGGCGTGGCAGAACCCAATACCACCGGGATCTGTAACTGCTGGCCTCGCCAAATCGCCAAATCACGCGCTGAATAACGCAGCCCATCTTGTTGTTTGTAAGAATTATCGTGTTCCTCGTCCACGATAATCAGCCCCAACTGAGGCATGGCCGCAAAAATCGCCATCCTCGTCCCCAAGAGGATCTGTGCCGCGCCCTCTGTGACGTTTAGCCAAGCCTCTAGCCGTTTACCATCAGCCAAGGCGCTGTGCATTACCGCCACCTGATAGGGTTGCCCTTCGGCATCGACAAGGCGCTGACGCAAGGTTTGCTCAAACTGTGGCGTGAGGTTGATCTCGGGCACCATAAATAGCACTTGTTTGCCTTGAGCCAAGACGGCTAAGGCCGCCTGCATATAGGTTTCGGTTTTACCACTGCCCGTAATACCGTACAGCAAATAACGTGCTGCACCTGATTTTGCCGCGATGGTATCCACCGCTAGCTGTTGCTCTGCATTGAGCTCAGGCGCCGCTTTGGCTTTGATATTTTTAGCGGCCGCCTTTTTTCTTTTACGTAAGCGAGCTACCGGCCCCCCTTCGGCGCGTTTGCCGGTATACGCCGCCGGTCTACGTAAAGGAGCAGGCAACACCGGCATCACCACCTCTCCCAAGGGTCGCTGGTAATAGTTTGCTGCAAAGCGCGCCAAATCCAACCAAGTGCTAGGCATGGGGGCTACATCAGTTAACACCATGTCTACGGCTTTGACCTGATCGGCTTGAAATTCGGGCTGTGCCGGGGTTTCAATCACCATGCCGATCAGCTGTCTACGTCCAAAATGGACCAGTACACGCGTGCCAATGGCCACTGCCTCGGAGTGATAGTAATCAAACAATCCCGGCAAAGGCACATCCAGTGCAACGCGTAACCAGTGTTTTTTCATGTTGGCTCTTTGACAAAAAAGGCCCAAGAAACCTTGAGCCTAATGATTCAGATGACGGTGTATTAACCTTGGTGATATTGGGCACTGTAACTGTGGACCTCGTCCACCAGCACTTTCACCATATCTGGATCAGTAAAGCGAGAAATACCGTGGCCAAAGTTAAACACATGACCACCATTGCCAACCTGACCGAAATCATCAATCACACGGCGTACCTCTTTGCGCACGGCTTGTTCACCGCCGAACATGACCATGGGATCCATATTGCCTTGGAAAGCCACCTGGTCTTGTAAACGCTGACGCGCCTGAGTCAGGTTAACGGTCCAGTCCACACCGACTGCATCGGCGCCACACTGAACGATGTCCTCTAGCCACTGCCCACCACCTTTAGTGAACACAATAACCGGTACACGGCGACCATCGTTATCACGGATTAAGCCATCTACCACTTTTTTGGTGTACTGCAAGGAGAATTCCTGGAACAGGCTATCCGCCATTACCCCACCCCAGCTGTCAAAGATCATGGCAGCCTGTGCTCCTGCGCGAATCTGCTCGTTTAAGTACTGAATGGTGGTCTGTGCATTAATTTCCAGGATGTGATGAACCAAGTCAGGACGTCCATACATCATACCCTTGATAAGACGGTAATCGGCTGAGCCTTGGCCTTCGACCATGTAACAGCCGATAGTCCAGGGGCTACCTGCAAAACCAATCAAGGGGACTTTGCCATCGAGTTCTTTGCGAATGAGGTTTACCGCATCAAAGACATATTGCAGTTTGGCCATGTCGGGCACAGCCAAACGTTTCACATCGTCCTCGTTACGAAGAGGATGGGCAAACTGGGGACCCTCGCCATGCACGAAGTCCAAGCCCAACCCCATGGCGTGAGGAATAGTCAAAATATCAGAAAACAGAATGGCCGCGTCTAAATCAAAACGACGTAACGGCTGCAAGGTGACCTCGCACGCGTATTCTTTGTTTTGGGCTAACCCCATAAAAGAACCGGCTTCTGCACGGGTTGCACGGTATTCAGGCAAGTAACGACCAGCCTGACGCATAAGCCAAACAGGGGTATAGGGAACTGGCTCGCGCAACAAAGAGCGCAACAAAATATCGTTTTTAAGTTGTGGTAATGACACGGCAATTCCTAAATAATCAATGTCTGCTTATTTTAACGAATTGATGCGAATCTGGGCAGGCAGACACCCGATAAATATCCGCATCAATATTGTGTTTTCGCATTAGCTCCCAAAAGGAGCGTCTGTGTTTGTTGGCGGCACGCGCAGCACGCGTGATATTACCCTGATTGCGCACTAACGTCGCACGGATATACGCCTTTTCAAAACGTTGGACCACTGTGTTTTTGGCCTGCTGAAAAGGTTGGCCATGTGCCGCATAGCGAGCGGCCACCGCAGCGGTGTAGGCATCTAATGGGGCCGAGCTTTCGTTTAATAAGAGCTCTTCATCATTAGCGTTGGGGACCTCGGTGCTGGTCTCGGGTTGGGGGTGATAGCGATTGTTTTTATGCAAACGTTGCTGCAAGAGCTTAACACGGATGGGAAGCTCTGTTTTGAGGCTATCCGCATGTAAAAAATCATCAGCCCCAGCATCGAGTACGTCTTGGATCGCAATCGCCTGTAAATTGCGCACTATGGCCAAAATGGGTGTGCGCAAATGGCGACGCGCATAATACAACTGACTACGAATCCAGGAAAGATTTGCGGGGCTCACGGCCACTAAAGCCAAATCATAATGCAACAAACTAACAGCCCATTGGCGCAAGCCTTGATCCACCGTATCACCCTGTAGCAGAGGCTCAAAGGCTAACGTGTGCACATGCAGGTTTTTATATCTACCTGCATAAGCAGAAGCCCATTGGCTTTGCTGATCGATCAACAGCACTGCGTTTTTTATCGTATTCATGAGTGTCTCCTCGAGTTATGTTTCTATGTGGAGTCCATCATAAAAACCTAGCCCCAAAGACACTATGCGTACTTAACGCAGTTTTACACAAAATAGTAGCGTATAAATACGTAGATACTACTAAATAGAGGTGGCGCTACACAAAATAGGCGCCTATAGGCGCCTATTTTTTAAAGTATCAACACGACGATTAATGACGGGATACTTTACTGAATCTGCGAGCAGCCTCAGCCTGAGCAGACAACATAGCAAGCTCAGCTTCGACCACAGCAATGTCCGCTTTCTCTTTGGTATTACGTAAAGCCTCTTCGGCACGCTTGCGTGCTTCTAGGGCTTTTTGTTCATCCAAATCGGCTGCACGGATCGCAGTATCAGATAATACTGCTACCTTACCGGGTTGAACTTCGAGAATACCGCCGGCAATGAAGATATGCTCTTCGGTGCCGTCGGCTAATTCGACTTTCATGGTGCCCGGACGAATGCGAGAAATCAATGGGGTGTGACCTGGCAAAATACCAAGCTCACCGGATTCACCAGGCAAAACCACAAATTTGGCTTCGCCTGAGAATAATGATTTTTCTGCACTGACTACGTCAACTTGAAGCACTGCCATGAGTCAATCCTTATGCTAGGGTTTTGGCTTTCTCGAAGGCTTCGTCAATACCACCAACCATGTAGAAAGCTTGTTCAGGTAAGGTATCACACTCACCGTCAACAATCATCTTAAAGCCGCGTAGAGTTTCTGCCAACGGTACAAATTTACCAGGAGCCCCAGTAAAGACCTCTGCCACGTGGAAAGGCTGCGACAAGAAGCGTTGGATCTTACGTGCGCGGGCAACGATCTGTTTGTCTTCAGGAGACAACTCGTCCATACCCAAAATCGCAATAATATCGCGTAGCTCTTTGTAGCGCTGTAATGTTTGTTGAACAGCACGTGCCACCGCGTAATGCTCTTCACCTACGACCTGAGGATCTAGCTGACGGCTGGTGGAGTCTAGTGGGTCAACCGCTGGGTAAATACCCAAGGCAGCAATATCACGAGACAATACAACGGTAGAGTCTAAGTGTAAGAACGTGGTTGCAGGTGATGGGTCAGTCAAGTCATCCGCAGGAACGTAAACGGCTTGAATAGACGTAATAGAACCTGTTTTAGTGGATGTAATACGCTCTTGGAGCTTACCCATTTCCTCGGCCAATGTAGGCTGGTAACCCACCGCAGAAGGCATACGGCCTAGCAACGCGGATACCTCTGTACCGGCTAGGGTGTAACGGTAGATGTTATCCACGAAGAACAACACGTCACGACCTTCGTCACGGAATTTTTCAGCCATAGATAGGCCGGACAACGCTACACGCAAACGGTTTCCGGGTGGTTCGTTCATCTGACCGAACACCATGGATACTTTGGATTCTTTTAGATTATCTAATTGAATCACGCCAGCTTCCGCCATCTCGTGGTAGAAGTCGTTACCTTCACGGGTACGCTCACCTACACCAGCGAAAACGGATAGACCGCTGTGCTGTTTAGCGATGTTGTTAATCAGTTCGAGCATGTTAACGGTTTTACCCACACCCGCACCACCGAACAGACCAACCTTACCACCTTTAGCAAAGGGGCAAACCAAGTCAATCACTTTAATGCCGGTTTCGAGTAGCTCGACCGAAGGAGATAGCTCATCAAATTTAGGGGCGTCTTGGTGAATGGCACGAGTCTCATCGGAATCGATGGGGCCAGCTTCATCAATAGGACGGCCTAAGACGTCCATAATACGACCCAAAGTGCCAGTTCCTACAGGCACCGAAATAGGAGCGCCTGTGTTTGCTACGCCCATACCACGGCGCAAACCATCACTGGAACCCATAGCAATAGTGCGGACCACGCCGTCACCTAATTGCTGTTGCACTTCAAAAGTTAAGTCGTCTTCTGTAAATTTAGAATCTACATCGACTAGTTTGAGTGCATCATAAACCTTTGGGATGCTGTCGCGGGGGAACTGAATATCCACCACGGCGCCGATGCACTGAACGATGGTACCGTTGCTCATGTTTAGTCCTTGCTTAATAACGTATACGGTAAGCCTTGCGATAATTAAACCGCGGCGGCTCCCCCCACGATTTCAGAAATCTCTTTAGTAATAGCAGCCTGACGAGTTTTGTTGTAAACCAACTGTAATTCGTCAATGACCTTCGCGGCGTTGTCGGATGCAGATTTCATTGCAACCATACGTGCCGATTGTTCCGATGCCATGTTTTCAGCTACTGCCTGATAAACCAGACCTTCGACGTAACGCTGTAATAGCTCATCAATAACGGTCTTTGCATCAGGTTCGTAGATGTAATCCCAGCCATACTCGGAATCATTTACATTTTGTGCGGCCTTAACGGCATCGTCATCACCTGCTTGAAAGGGGTCTTCTAGACCGCTTGGCAAGGGTAACAAACGAATAAACGTGGGGTCTTGTTTCATGGTGTTTACAAAGCGGGTACTTGCTAAGTAAACGGCATCAATTTTGCCATCCATGTAATCATCGAGCTGCACTTTTACTGCGCCAATTAAACGTGAAAGATGAGGTTCATCGCCTAACTGGACTTCTTGGGAGACCAAGTTCGCACCAACACGAGCTAAAGTTGACGCACCTTTGCTACCTAAAGCAGTGGCTTGCACTTTAATATTTTGGTCAGCAAACTCGCGCAAGCGATTCAAGACCAAACGTGTAATGTTGGTATTTAAGCCTCCACACAACCCTTTATCTGTAGTGATCAACACAATCCCTACGGCTTTGAGCTCTTTGCTTTCAACCATGTAAGGATGGGTGTATTCGGGATGTGCTTGCATCAAATGTGCGGCAATTTGACGCACTTTGTCTGCATAGGGACGACCTGCTCGCATACGTTCCTGCGCTTTGCGCATTTTGGATGCAGCAACCATCTCCATGGCTTTGGTGATCTTGCTCGTATTTTGTACGCTCTTGATCTTTGTACGAATTTCTTTAATTCCGGCCATCACACTTTCCTGTAAAGGCATTGCTGAGCCTGCTTATGCAGGCTCATTCAATGTGCCTATGAGTTAGAATGCGCCGTTCTTTTTAAAGTCTGCGATAGCAGCCGCTAACTCTGTTTCATCTTCTTTGCTGAGTTTGTTGTTATCAGCAATGCGTTGAACCAAATCAGCGTTTTTACTGCGTAGCGAGTCTTTAAGCGCTTTTTCAAATGGCAATACCTGCTCAACCTCGAGGTCATCGAAGTAGCCGTTGTTCACAGCAAATAGAGCGACGGACATTTCCCATACAGGTAGTGTTACGTATTGTGGCTGTTTTAAGAGCTCAACAACACGACGACCACGCTCTAACTGACGACGAGTTGCTTCGTCCAAGTCAGACGCAAACTGCGCGAAAGCAGCCAATTCACGGTACTGCGCCAAGTCGGTACGAATACCGCCGGACATTTTCTTCATGACGTTAGTTTGCGCCGCACCACCCACACGAGATACCGAGATACCTGCGTTAATCGCAGGACGGATACCAGCGTGGAACAAGTCAGTTTCCAAGAAAATCTGACCGTCAGTAATCGAAATTACGTTGGTTGGAACGAAAGCAGATACGTCACCTGCCTGGGTTTCAATAATTGGCAACGCAGTCAAAGAACCGGTTTTGCCTTTTACTGCACCATTTGTGAATTTTTCTACGTAGTCTGCGTTAACGCGAGCAGAACGCTCTAGCAAACGAGAGTGTAGGTAGAACACATCACCAGGGTACGCTTCACGTCCTGGAGGACGACGTAGTAGTAGAGACACTTGACGGTAAGCCCATGCTTGTTTGGTCAAGTCATCATATACGATCAGTGCGTCTTCACCACGGTCGCGGAAGTATTCACCCATGGTACAGCCAGCATAAGGAGCCAAGTACTGCATAGCAGCGGACTCAGATGCAGCAGCAGCCACAACGATGGTGTATTCCAAAGCGCCGTGTTCTTCGAGTTTACGTACTACGTTGTTAATCGTAGAGGCCTTTTGACCTACTGCAACGTAAATACACTTAACGTTTTTACCTTTTTGGTTGATGATGGTATCAACCGCAACCGCTGTTTTACCTGTTTGACGGTCACCAATGATCAACTCGCGCTGACCACGACCTACTGGAACCATGGCGTCAATCGCCTTAATACCAGTTTGCAAAGGCTCATCAACAGATTGACGTGCAATTACCCCAGGGGCAACTTTTTCAATCACGTCAGTTTCTTTGGCGTTGATAGGACCTTTACCATCAATTGGGTTACCTAGCGTATCAACTACGCGGCCTAGTAGTTCTGGGCCTACGGGAACCTCTAGAATGCGACCTGTTGTTTTAACGGGGTCGCCTTCGGAAATGCCGGTGTAATCACCCAAAATAACAGCACCAACGGAATCACGCTCTAAGTTAAGCGCCAAACCGAAAACGTTGTTGGGAAATTCAAGCATTTCACCCTGCATTACATCGGATAAACCGTGAATGCGAGTAATACCGTCAGTCACGGATACCACCGTGCCTTGGGTGCGAACGTCTGTGGACACGCTTAAGCCTTCAATTCGGCTTTTTAGCAGTTCGCTGATCTCAGACGGGTTAAGTTGCATGTTCAGACTCCTGGAATCCTGTAATCTGGCCGGCGATCAAGCTGCCAGTGTGTCGCGCATGCGGGCCAGCTGGGCCTGCACGGAAGTGTCTAGTACTTGGTCACCAACCATTACGCGTACACCACCGATCAGAGCAGCGTCCACGGTCACCTCGGGTATAAGCTTTAAGCCGAATTTCTTTTCGAGCCCAACAACAAGTTCGTTGATTTGCTCTTGGCTTAATTCATAGGCGCTCGTAATGCGCGCCAACGCAGTACCTTCGAGTTGGTGTTTTAAAACCTCAAATTGCTCAGCGATTTGTGGCAAAAGCAAAATACGCTCGTTGCCTACTAGCAATTCAAGGAGGTTCCGCGCTTTGTCAGAAAGCGGGGTTTTCATCAGACCTGCAAAAAGCTCATAACGCTGTTGGTTAGAAAGTCCGGGTCTAGATAGGACTTTACTCACCTCTGGGTGACCGGCCACCTGAGCCATTTCGGACAACAGGGCCGACCACTGCTCTAGCGTTCCCTCATTGCGTACAGATGCAAAAAGAGCCTCGGCGTAAGGTCTGGCAATAGTCGATAGTTCAGCCATGGCCTGCCTTCAGATTAAAGTTGAGCCTTAAGCTGCTCTAGCAGCTGGGCATGCGCTTTGGAGTCAACTTCGCGTTGCAGAATCTGCTCCGCGCCTTTAACTGCCAACACCGCTACCTCGCCACGCAATGTATCGCGTAAGCGTTGTACTTCTTGGGCAGCGTCCTGTTGAGCTTGCGCAATAATGCGCGCTTTTTCCGCTTCTGCCTCATGGCGAGCCTGTTCGATTAGCGCAGCAGCTTGCTTTTCAGCGTCAGCCAAGCGCGAATGGTTATCAGACTTTGCGGATGCTTCCATCAGACTGATACGTGCCTGAGCTTGAGCGAGGTCAGCTTTGCCTTTTTCGGCAGCAGCTAAACCATCAGCGATTTTCTGGCGACGATCATCGATTGCTTTTGTCAAGGGAGGCCATACGAATGTCATCGTAAACCAAGCCAAGACGAAAAACACGATCATCTGAAAAAAGAGAGTCGCGTTTAAATTCACGGTCGTTTCCCTTATATACCACTCGTGTCCGGCGCTTGGAAGCCACCTGACACTATCTAATCAAGCCGCTAGCGGCGCGTGAAAGTGCACCGCTTACGACTGCCTGTCCGCCTTGGGCCAGCGGACCCGCGCCACTATTAACCGACGAATGGGTTAGCGAACGCAAACAACATGGCAATACCAACACCAATTAGGAAGGCCGCATCAATCAGACCTGCTAAAAGGAACATTTTGGTTTGCAAAGCGTTCATTAGCTCAGGCTGGCGAGCGGAGGCTTCTAGGTACTTACCACCCATTAGAGCAATACCGATACTGGCACCAAACGCACCCAGACCGACGATAATACCGCAAGCAAGGGCAACGAAAGCAACGTTGGTCATGACAACTCCTTGGTTAAAAATCTTATGAGTTCAAAATTACAAAAAAACGGCGTAGCAGAAGGATTCTGCATCCCGGTTTCGGTGACCGACCAAAACCGGAAACTGATTAATGGCCTTCGTGAGCCTGACCGATATATACCAGTGTCAGCATCATGAAAATAAATGCCTGCAATAGCACGATTAAGATGTGGAAAATAGCCCACACAGAACCAGCTAGTACATGGCCGATACCCAAGCCAAGGCTTGCGCCATTAAACCCTGTCCATGCGCCACCCAAAAGGGCGATCAACATGAAAACTAATTCACCAGCAAACATGTTGCCAAACAACCGCATACCGAGTGACACCGTTTTGGCGCCGTATTCGATTAGGTTGAGAAGAATATTAAAAGGTGAAAGCAATACACCTGCAATCCCACCAAAAGTGAAGGGAGCAGTAAAGAGTTCTTTGACGAAACCACCGGGTTTTTTGATCTTGATGCTGTAGTAGAGCGTGAGCAATAGCACGCCTAGAGACATACCCATTGGTACGTTCAAGTCAGCAGTAGGCAAAATACGATGGTAATACAATGGATCGCCAGCCTCGGCACCTAAGCCGGTAGTGGCAAATGTCCATGGCAACAAGTCGACTGGTAACAAGTCGAGCACGTTCATGAGGACAATCCAGAGGAAAATAGTGAGTGCCAATGGAGCCACAAAACGACGTGATTCCTCATTGTGCACAATAGATTTAGCTTGATCTTCGACCCAGCTAACTAAAATTTCAATCGCGGCTTGAAAGCGACCAGGCACACCAACTGTAGCCGTACGTGCAGCACGGTACATGATGTAGACGGCAATGAAGCCCATTAGCAACGACCAAAATACGGAGTCGTAGTTGATAACGCTGAAATTAGCGAGTACATCCTGTTTAGCACCAACGTTGTTCAAATGAACTAGGTGATGTTGGATGTAATCTGACTGAGGCGAATTAGCACTAGCAGCAGCCATCTGTAATTACCCTGTTATGTTAAAGGCCTAAAGCCCACGATTAAGTGTTAAAGGCCTAAAGCCCACGATTAAGGCAGCCTGCCCAAAGCAAGCAGCACTACGTATCCCTTTAAAACGCCTATCAAACCAAACAACAACGCTGGCCAGACTAACCAAGTTTGAAATTGCCAGGCCGAAAGACCCAAAATGGCAATAGCAGTGCCCAGTTTAAAAGCCTCACCCCAAAAAAACGATGTGGGACTTGCACTGGCACCACCCATCAAACCCAGAAGCAATCGAACGGCAAAAATGGCATTTGGTATGAAGTAGGCACCGGCTCCGATGAGCGCAGATGCTGCTGCATAACTACCACCTAACCACCACGAAAGCAGTGTAACCACCAATGCAAGTAGTGCCTGAGCACCAAGTATCTGTACTATCCCGATGGAAGATCGGCGCGCTAAGCGCTGACGTTGCTCTGGTGTTAGTACGATTGCTTTGGTTTCTGTTTGATTTTCAACCGTCTGCATAGGCATGACTGGTTGACTAGGCTTGTTGACCCGCTGCATATCCTAGTATCCCCTGTGAAATATTGCAAAGAGCTTTGAAAATGTAGGCTTTTTTGCGCTAAGGTGGTCTTAAAAAAGATAAGCTGCTGGCGTCAAGCCCATGAAGTATAGCGTTATTTTTTTGTTGCAAGCAAATCTGTTTTGCTTTTTATGTAACAAACAGGCGCTATTTTTAAAAAAAAACCACAGAAAAGTTAGGGCAAACCCTTGCTAAAGCCGCATAGAGCAAGGGTTAGGCCCTCTATGAAAAATTATTTGTGTTTAAAGTTGGGTTGACGCTTTTCTACAAATGCCGCCATGCCCTCTTTTTGGTCTTCGGTGGCGAACAGCGCATGGAAGTTACGACGTTCAAAAGTCAGTCCTTCGGCCAAGCTGCTTTCGTAGGCTCTGTTAATGTTTTCTTTGGCCATCATCACTGAAGGCAACGACATGGAGGCGATGATTTGCGCCACATCCATGGTTTCTTCCATCAGCTTTTCCGTTGGCACCACACGCGATACCAAGCCCATGGCATCTGCCTCGGCCGCATTGATCATACGCGCCGTTAAAATCAGATCCATTGCTTTGGCTTTGCCCACAGCACGTGGTAGGCGTTGTGTGCCACCGTAACCCGGTATCACACCCAATTTGATTTCGGGTTGACCAAAACGCGCGTTTTCTGCGGCAATGATCATGTCGCACAACATAGCGAGCTCACAACCACCACCTAAGGCATAACCGGCCACCGCGGCAATAAGCGGTTTACGGATTTGACGGAGGTATTGCCAATCACCCCCCAAGTAATCATCATTGTAAACATCGCTAAAACCCCAGTCTTTCATCGCCCCGATATCAGCGCCGGCGGCAAAGGCTTTTTCGTTGCCTGTTAACACAATAACGCTAATGTCTGGGTCGGCTTCGAACTGACGCGCCGCCGCTGCAATTTCAGCAACCACGTCATTATTCAGGGCATTTAATGCTTTGGGTCGGTTTAATGTTAAAACGCCAACTCGACCATGGGTTTCAACTAGAACTAAAGGTTCGCTCACATTGCCTCCGCTTATTACGTAAAATAGAAATCATGAACTACGATAAAAATTTATACCGTATCTGCCTGGATGATCTAAACGGTCACCGACTGTCTGTGCACCTAAGTATTCCGCAACCCAATCCACAAGGTCAAAAACTTTTTTTACCCGCCTGGATCCCTGGTAGCTATTTATTGCGTGATTTCAGTCGACAAATAGAAAGCATACAAGCCTTTTGCCATGGTAACCCAATTGGCATTCATAAAATCGCTAACCACGAGTGGCAATGTGAGCCCTGCTCGGGTCCACTTACGATTTCTTATGTGATTTATGCGTGGGATCTGTCTGTACGCAGTGCGCATATCGATGATAGCCATGCTTTTTTTAATGGCACCAGTGTGTTTCTCGGCGTGGACGGTCAAGAAGACCAACCCTGCTTGGTGGACATAGAGCGTCCCGAAAACAAAGCCGACTGGAAAGTCTACACCAGCCTACCTGAAGCCACCTCGTACGAAACAAGCGCACAACGGCACGGCTTTGGCCTCTACGAAGCCCCCAATTACGATGCGCTCATTGACCACCCCTTTGAACTTGGTACCCCACAATACATTCAATTTACCGCGCACGGCGCCGTACATGAGCTTGTGTTCACAGGGGTTGTGCCAGAGCTCGACCTAGAGCGTATTGCCGCCGATGTAAAGAAAATCTGCGAGGCACAAATTGAACTCTTTGAGCCTGAAAGCCGCTACGTGCCCTTTTTGGACAGCTCTGACCGTTATGTGTTTATGACCATGGTCACAGCAGACGGCTATGGTGGACTAGAGCACCGTAGCTCCACAGCGCTCATGACGAGCCGCGCAGCGCTGCCCACCTTAGGCAGTGACAGCACCAAACGTAGCAAAGACTACCAAGATTTTTTAGGTCTAGTGAGCCACGAATACTTTCATACTTGGAATGTCAAACGCATTAAACCTGCGGCCTTTGCTCCCTACGATTTACTACGTGAAAACCACACCAAATTACTTTGGGTTTTCGAAGGCTTCACCTCGTATTACGATGAGCTCATGATGTGGCGCGCCGACGTGATGGATCAAAAAACCTTTTTGGCACGTCAAGCCAACACGCTTAATTTGGTGATGCGCAACGGCGGTCGTTACAAGCAATCCACTGCAGAAAGCTCCTTTGATACCTGGACGCGTTTTTACAAGCAAGATGAAAACTCCCCCAACGCTTTAGTGAGCTACTACAGCAAAGGTGCGCTCGTGGCGTTGGCGTTGGATCTCTACATCCAGCATCACAGCCAAAAACAACGTAGTCTAGATGATGTAATGCGTCTGATGTGGCAACGCTATGGCCGTGAGTTTTACCGCTCCAACCCCATCGGCATTCCCGAAGAGGCCATGCCCGATTTGATCCTTGAGGCCACGGGTATCGATGTGAGCGAACTGATTAGCCGTTATGCAGAGGGCCGCGAGGATCCGCCCTTGGTAGAACTGTTTGCTTTGCACGGCATCACGCTGAAAGCAAAAGACACCCAAAAAGAGCCATCGTTGGATGTGCGCTTTAAGCAAAGCCAAGGTGAACTGCATCTGGCCACCGTCTACGAGCACGGCGCAGCCCATGTTGCAGGCTTATCCGCCGGAGACGTCTTAGTGGCTGTCGATGGTCTGCGTGTGCAGACACAAGCGCAACTCGAGCAACAGTTGGCGACGTATCCCGTCGGCAAAACCGTGCCGGTGCATGTGTTTCGTCGTGACGAATTACGCAGCTATAGCGTCACGCTCACCCCCTCGATTCAGAAACAGTTTGAATTTACTGATTGCCATGAGTCAAACTAAAACTGCTCTTATCACTGGTGCTGCTAAGCGTTTGGGTCGAAAAATGGCCCTTACCTTAGCCGCCGAAGGCTGGGATATTGCCCTGCACTACCACCGCTCGGCAGCCGAGGCCGAGCAAACGGCTAGCGAAATTCGACAGCTAGGTCGGCGCTGCGAGTTATTTTGCGCTGATCTTCATGTGGAAAAAGCAGGTCAACAACTGATGCAGTCCGTCCTAGCCAAAATGGGCTCGGTACAGCTATTAGTCAACAACGCGGCCCTGTTTGAATACGACAGTGCGGCGGATTTTTCTGCGGCCTGTTTGCAGCAACACCTCGGATCTAACCTGATCGCCCCATTGGAGCTGATCCAAGCCTTAGCCACACAAAAACCACAAAACCCGGCGGCAGTGGCAATAAATATGCTGGATCAAAAGCTTTGGGGCTACAATCCTGACTTTTTCTCGTATACCTTGTGTAAGGCTGCGCTAAAATCAGCGACAGTGATGATGGCTCAGGCCCTCGCCCCCCATGTACGGGTGGTCGGCATAGCCCCCGGCCTGACCTTACCTAGCCACTTACAAAGCCCTGAGGACTTTGAACGCACGCATCAATTGTCCCCCCTAGGCCATGGCAGCAGCGCCGACGACATTTGTCGCACCGTGCTCTATATTGCCAATACACCTAGCCTCACTGGCAGCTGCATCGTCGTGGATGCCGGACAACATTTGCTCGGCTTACAACGCGATTTCAGCTTACTTTAATTTTGGATGTACCCGTTTTATGACTACCCGCCCTACTTTGCGTCGTATTTTTTTTGATAAATTAACCATCGACGCACGCATCGGGATTCTTGAGCACGAACTACGTGCCACACAACCCATTTTCGTTGATGCTGAATTTGACACGGTAGTTAACCAGCCCAGTAATGACAATGAAATTAATAGTGTTCTGGATTATCGTCAGCTACGTCAAACCATTATTGACTGCTGCACGCAACAACACGTTAATTTATTAGAAACGCTCGTAGAGAATACGGCCCAAGCCCTTCTAGATTCATTCCCTGATGTCATGCGTGTAAAACTACGCATTAGCAAACCCAACGCGTTTACTGACTGTGCCGCGGTCGGTATTGAAATTAAATTAGAGCGCTAGAGCAAATCATGTCCAACACAACTGAATTCCCGACCAAAGCCGAACTAAAACAAAAACACGAAAACAATAAATTAGAAAAACGTTTATTACGTGAGGCAGGACGCGCCATTAGTGATTTTAATATGATCGAAGATGGCGATAAAGTCATGGTATGTCTATCGGGTGGAAAAGATTCGTATGGGCTATTAGATATTTTATTAAAACTAAAAGCCCGTGCCCCAATTCATTTTGATATTGTGGCGGTTAATTTAGATCAAAAACAACCCGGCTTCCCCGATGATGTTTTGCCTAAATATTTAGAAAGTATTGGTGTGGACTATCACATCGAAACGCAAGACACATATTCTATCGTGACGCGCGTTATTCCCGAGGGCAAAACCTATTGTTCCTTATGTTCACGCTTACGCCGCGGTATTTTATACCGGGTGGCCGAAGAGCTAGGCGCCACCAAAGTCGCCTTGGGTCACCATCGTGATGATATTTTGGCCACTTTCTTTTTGAATTTGTTTTATGGTGGTCGGCTCAAAGCCATGCCACCCAAGCTGCAGTCGGACAATGGCAAACATATTGTGATTCGTCCTTTGGCCTACGTGGCAGAAAAAGATCTAATTGCCTACGCACAATTACGTCAGTTTCCTATTATTCCGTGTAATTTATGCGGCTCTCAGGAAAACCTCAAACGCCAAGAGGCCAATCGCATGATTGCCGAATGGGATCAAAAATTTCCAGGTCGCACTTGGAATGTGTTTGGCGCGCTCAATGCCGTAGTGCCTTCGCATCTTATGGATAGAGATCTGTTTGACTTTGAAAACCTCCGTGTTAGCGGCACCCCAGATCCAGACGGTGATACCGCCTTTGACGCGCAGGACTTCAAACCAGACCCCGCCGCCATACGATTTGGCGAGGATGAATCAGAAAGCGCCGAGCTGGATGCCCACGACAAACCCATGCCGCGAGTCATTCCATTACAACGCGTCCCTAACGGCCAGCCATCTTAACCTACTCCTTCACCAAACCTAACGGCCCTGGTGGAGGAATCTCTGCGACCCTTAAATCGCCCTCCGTCCTCGTTTAAAGAATAAAAAAAGCGCTGGAGCCATTACCCTATTTATAGAGGACGATGGCTCCAGCGCTGAGTTTTTGTAGTTCTAACTAGACGTGATTGATGGTATTAATCATTAGGCAATAGCATCACCAGCTTGCAGTCATTACGCACCGCCAGCCTAAAGGTAAACTGCTGGAACACCAACACACCTTGTTCGGGATGGTTAAATTCGCGTACTCCACCTTCACGCTCGGTCACCATTTGCCGCCCCCACCACTGCGTAAACATCTCGCTGTGTTCTTGTAGCTCGGATACCAAGGCGCGTACCTCCGGCTCGTCCACATGCACCCCTACATCCGCACGAAACTCCGCAACCACTCGGCGCGCACGCTGTTCCCAGCCCACCACCAGGTGCCGTGCCGCGGGATCTAAAAAGATGTAGCGCAGCAAATTGGGTTTATCACTGTTATCGGGCCAACCGGCAAAGAGCTCTAATAAGGCTGCATTGCGTGCCAACACATTCCAGCTTCTATCCAAAATATAGGCCGGTGCTGCAATATGGTCTACGCAATCGCTGAGCCCCTGAGGCAACGGTTTTAATACGGCCTTACCCGCCTCGGGGTCGGAGCATTCCGCCAAATCAAACAGGTATTGGCGTTCCGCACTGGAGAGCTTTAGGGTTTTGGCCAGCCGCGCGCACACCGTAGACGAGATGGACACGTCTCGGCCCTGTTCTATCCAGGTGTACCACGTCACACTGATAGAGCACAGCTGGGCAACCTCCTCGCGGCGTAAACCGGGTGTGCGTCGTCGCGATCCCACGGGCAGCCCCCAATCCTGGGGCTGCACATGAGCACGCGCCTCGCGCAAAAAATGACCTAGGGCCTTGCGCCGCAGCGCGGCAGAGGCAATATCACCCGAGTTTTGCTCTGAGGCCTTGGTCACAATAGACTCAGCCTCTTAGTTATCACGCAATGCAAAGGCGACGGCGCGACGTAACTCGGCCTCTTCGCGACCACTGCGTCGTACATAATCCGCTAATTGGTCTTCACCAATATCACCCACGCTAAAGTACTGCGATTGCGGATGACTGAAGTAGAAACCCGACACACTAGAAGCGGGGTGCATCGCTGAGCCTTCGGTGAGAAACATTTCAATGTCCTCACAACGCATCACACGGAACATGTCTTCTTTGACCGTATGCTCGGGACACGCAGGATAGCCTGGCGCAGGACGAATGCCTTGGTATTTCTCACGGATTAGAGCTTCGTTGTCTAAGTCCTCGTCTGCGGCATAGCCCCAGAGGTCTTTACGTACGCGGGCGTGTAAACATTCGGCAAAGCCCTCGGCAAAACGATCGCCTAAGGCTTTGAGCATAATGTCGGAATACACATCTCCCTCGGCCAAGAAACGCTCTGAGTGCTTTTCAATATCCAAACCACCCGTCACCGCAAACATGCCAATGTAATCGGCAATGCCTGTTTCCTTGGGAGCGATGTAGTCGGCTAGACATTTGCTGTCCACGCCTTCGCGTTTTTCTGTTTGTTGACGCAAATTGCGCCAAGTAAACAAGACCTCGGTACGGCTTTCATCCGTGTAGATTTCGATGTCGTCGTGATTGACGGTATTAGCTGGGTAAAAGGCGATCACACCATTCGCGCGCAACCAACGACCATCAATGATTTTTCTCAACATCACCTGCGCCTCAGCAAAAAGCTTTTTCGCTTCTTCGCCCACCACCTCGTCTTCTAGAATACGCGGATAACGGCCGAATAAACTCCATGTCTGGAAAAAAGGCGTCCAGTCGATGTAGTTCAGGATATCTTCTAGGTCATAGTTTTTAAATAAACGACGACCAATGAATTTGGGCTTGGGAGGTACGTAGTTAGCCCAATCAATCTTAGGTGCATCAGCACGCGCTTGTTCTATAGAAATCAATGGCGTGTGCTGGCGATTAGCGTGACGCTCGCGCACTAATTCGTATTCTTTGCGTAAGGCCTCTAGATACGGTTCACGGGACTCTTCCGACATGAGCTGGGTGGCCACCCCTACAGAACGGCTCGCATCCGGCACATAAATGACGGGACCATCGTACTTAGGGGCAATTTTTACCGCGGTATGCACACGGCTGGTGGTGGCACCACCAATCATGAGCGGTATATTGCGTTCACGGAAATAAGGGTCGCGCTGCATCTCGGAGGCCACATAGGCCATTTCCTCTAAGCTAGGCGTAATCAGTCCAGAAAGCCCAACAATGTCGGCATTTTCCTCTTTGGCCTTAGCTAGAATCTCGGCACAGGGCACCATCACCCCCATGTTCACCACATCAAAGTTATTACACTGCAACACCACATCAACAATGTTTTTACCAATATCGTGTACGTCACCTTTGACGGTGGCGATTACGATCTTGCCTTTGGAGCGCACATCACCGCCCGCGGCTTCGATTTGGCGTTTTTCCTCTTCGATAAAGGGAATCAAGTGGGCCACTGCCTGCTTCATTACGCGCGCAGACTTTACTACCTGTGGCAAGAACATTTTGCCTTCGCCAAACAGATCCCCCACGATATTCATACCGTCCATTAGAGGACCTTCAATCACCTCGATAGGGCGTCCGCCTTTGGCCTCAATTTGCTGACGGATTTCCTCGGTGTCCTCGACGATGAAACTGGTAATACCATGAACTAAAGCATGAGCAAGGCGGCCTTCAACGGGCTGCTCTCTCCAGCTTAGGTCTTCTTCGCGTTTTTTACCGTCCCCTTTAACGTTCTCTGCCAACTCCACCAGACGTTCTGTATTCGAGCGATCATCATCGGCCTCGATTTTAGCTACGGGCGGCACACGGTTCAGAATCACGTCCTCGACCATATCTCTGACGATGGGATCAATATCCGCATAAACGCCTAGCTGCCCCGCATTCACAATCCCCATCGTGAGGCCTTCGCGAATGGCATAGTACAAGAACACCGTATGGATCGCCTCACGCATGGCCTCGTTACCACGGAACGAGAAACTAACGTTAGAAATACCGCCCGAGGTTCTGGCATGGGGCAGATTGTTATTAATCCAGGTAATGGCATTAATAAAATCTAAGGCGTAATTATTGTGCTCGTCCAAACCGGTCGCCACCGCAAAGACGTTGGGGTCAAAAATAATGTCCTCTGGGGGAAAGCCCACCTGATTGACGAGCAAATCATAGGCGCGACCACAGATCTCTACACGACGATCGTAGTTATCCGCCTGCCCCACCTCATCAAAGGCCATCACCACCGCCGCCGCACCGTATTTTTTACACAGTTTGGCATGCTCAATAAACGCCTCTTCGCCTTCCTTCATGGAAATGGAGTTCACCACGGCCTTGCCTTGCACACATTGCAAACCGGTTTCAATCACGGACCATTTGGAGCTATCAATCATGATAGGCACGCGTGAAATATCCGGCTCAGAGGCGATCAAATTCAAAAAGCGCTTCATGGCGGCTTCGGAGTCCAACATGGCCTCATCCATGTTGATATCAATAATCTGCGCTCCGTTTTCCACCTGCTGACGGGCAACCTCTAGGGCCTCCTCGTATTTTTCCTCGCGAATTAAGCGTAAAAAGGCTTTACTGCCTGTCACGTTAGTGCGCTCACCCACGTTAACAAAGAGGGTGTCTTTATCTATATTCAACGCCTCTAATCCGGACAGACGCGTCTTAATCGGAATGGTAGGTACTTCGCGGCGCGGTAAGTCTTTTACCTGCTTCACAATGGCGCGAATATGGTCTGGCGTGGTCCCGCAGCAGCCACCCACCATGTTCACCAAGCCAGATTCAGCGAACTCTTGCAACAAGCCAGAAGTATCCGCCGGCGTTTCATCAAAGCCAGTTTCGGCCATGGGGTTAGGCAAGCCCGCGTTCGGGTACACGCATAAATAGCTGTCACAAATTTTGGCTAGCTCTGCAATATAGGGGCGCATCAACGCAGCACCTAAGGCACAGTTCAGACCGATGGTCACTGGGCGTGCATGGCGTACGGAGTTCCAAAAGGCCTCTACGGTTTGACCAGAGAGAATACGACCGGAAGCATCGGTTACCGTACCGGACACCATCACAGGCAGGCGAATACCGCGCTCTTCGAAGACAGTCTCTACGGCAAAGATGGCAGCCTTGGCATTTAGGGTGTCAAAAATGGTTTCGATCAAGATGATGTCGACTTCACCATCGATCAAACCATTTAATTGTTCGGTATAGGCGTCGCGTAATTGCGCAAAGGTAATATTACGTACAGAGGGATCACTGACATCAGGGGAAATAGAGGCCGTTTTAGGTTGTGGTCCTAATACCCCTGCCACATAACGCGACTCGCCTTTTTGATTGAATTCGTCACACACGCGGCGCGCCAAACGGGCGGACTCGAGATTGAGCTCGTAGCCAATGTCGTGCAACTCATAGTCACCTTGCGCCACCGCTGTCGCGCCAAAGGTGTTGGTACAGATCACATCTGCCCCTGCCTCTAGGTATTCACGGTGAATGGTTTCAATCACGTCGGGGCGTACTAGAGATAACAGCTCATTGTTACCCTTTACATCTTTGTGGTGATCTTTAAATCGGTCGCCTCGGAAATCCGCCTCGCCTAATTTATATTGCTGAATCATCGTCCCCATTGCACCATCTAAAATGACAATGCGTTCACCTAGTAGACGAACGAAGTCAGCAGCGCGAGTGTAAGACGATAAGGGATAAGGGGCGGCGGGATAAGACACGGTGACTTCCTACAAAATGTATCAAAATAACAACAGGATAGCGCGAAAAAACAGTGATTTTTTTCACTAGAAATACTGAGCGCAAGTGGCCAGACTCTAATTGTAGCCTTAGCCTTGCTCACTATGCTGCTCTTTGTATAGATCTCAAAGTTATATAGACTTGAAAACAAAATGTAAAGAAAACGGCATAATTACGGCTTCTCTGTGACTGGAAAGGTACGTTTTAGCTAAAAACAAGCCTGCTGCCCCCGCAACGGTTGTCTCATCAGACTAGCCCGACCCAGTCACCTCTCGATTTTGCTTGGCTGATGTAAACACAACACATCGCCATTGAACCGACGTGCGGGGACGCGCGTCTCTATAGGCATAGACATGACACCCTTCTCTCTTCGCCCTAGCCTAGCGGTATTGGCTAGTTTATTTTCCCTTTCCGCAATAGCTCAACCTGTAGTTCAAGAGCTAGATCAAGTCGTAGTCACTGCAGCACGTGCTCCACAGTCTGCCCAACAGGTAGTAGGTGACGTCACTGTCATCACCCAAGAGGAACTGGTGCGCGCCGGTCAAAACAGCGTGGCTGAGGTCTTAGCTCGCCAGGCCGGTATCGAGTTTTATAACAACGGCGGTCCTCAAGCCGTAACCGGCGTTTCCATCCGTGGCGCAGAAGCACGCCACACCTTGGTGCTCATTGACGGTATGCGCGTAAACAGTAGCGTCAATGGTGGAGCCAACTGGAATGCCATTGATACCGCTAATATTGAGCGAATTGAAATTGTGCGTGGCGCAGCGAGCAGCTTGTATGGTTCTGATGCCATCGGCGGTGTAGTCAACATCATCACCAAAACGGGGCAGTCCGGACAGCCAGCACAGCTCTATGGCTCTATAGGCTATGGAAGCCACGGTACATTTAAGTCCAGCCTAGGTCTATCTGGTAGCCACGAAGGTCTAAGCTATCACTTTGCAGCCAGCATGGCTGACAGCGATGGCTACAATGCAACGAATAAAGACAACGCCTTTTCCTACCACGGTGACAAAGACGGCTATAGCCAGCACAGCTTTAACGGTGCTATCGCCTACGAATGGGCCGCAGAACAAAAAATCGGCTTCAATGCCTATAACGGTTATATCAATGGTGACTTTGACGCTGGTGAGTTTTCCCCAGGTGCCTTCACTCAAACCCGTCAACAAAGCTACAACCTCTATAGCCAGAACCGCTTGGCTGCTAACTGGTTAAGCACCCTTAACATGGGTTTAAGCAAAGAGTTTATTGCTAATCCCACCTATAGCAATCACCTAAGCACCTTGCAACGTCAATACCGTTGGCAAAACGATATTACGCTCACTGCGGATCAACACCTGTCTTTGATTGCAGAGCGTCTTGAAGAGCGCATTACCCATAACTTGGCCTACACCAACACAGACAGAAACACCAACTCGATCGCTGCTATTTATCGCGCACAATACAACCCACATCACATCCAAATCAGCCTGCGCAATGACGCTATCAGCGGTTTTGGTCATCGTGTGACTGGGGGCATTGGTTACGATTTAGATCTGGATGCGAATTGGACTGTAGGGGTGGCCGCCAACACCGGTTTTAAAGCGCCCTCTATGTCGGATTTGTACTATCCGCTAGACTGGGGATTCCAGGGCAATCCAAATCTTAAGCCCGAAAAATCCCGCAACATGGAAGCTCATTTAGGCTACGACAATGGCGTCAGTCAGTTCAAAGTCACCGCTTTTCAAAACAAAGTGCGTGATCTGATCGACCCGTATGTCTGTGATAGCAACTTCCAATGCACAGCACTTAACGTAGATCGCGCCACCATCCGTGGTGTCTCGCTCTTTGGTGCTCACGACTTTGGCAACCTCAACCTCTGGGCGTCGGCAGATTTTACTAACCCTCGTGATGACAGTACGCGTAATCAGTTGACTCGTCGTGCCAAACAAAACGTCAAAGCAGGGGCAAATTATCAGTGGCAAGCATTGAACGTAGGGGCAGAATACCAATACGTAGGTAAACGCTATGATGATCAAGCCAATAACAATGCACTGGGTGGCTACAGCTTAGTTAACCTAACCGCCGAATACGCCGTCAATCAAAACGTCACAGCGCAAATCCGCTGGAACAACGTTTTTGATAAAACCTATCACAACGCCTATGGCTACAACATGCCGGGTTCCAATGTGTTTCTGAACCTAGCCTGGCGTATGTAATGCGTTTTATTTGCAATAGCTTGATTGCGCTACTGACACTGCTGTGCTCGCACAGCAGTGTGGCCTATGAGCGCGCTATTAGCCTGGCACCTCATATTACCGAGCTCATTTATGCTATTGGAGCGCAAGACAAACTGATCGCTACCGTAAAAAGTAGCGATTATCCGCCCGCAGCCAAACAACTGCCCCGCGTAGGCGATGGCATCTCTGTTTCGGCTGAGCGTCTTTTGGCGCTCAATCCTGATGTGATCTTCGCTTGGCAACCCACCCGCGCCTTGCAGGCCCTAGAAAGCACGCTTAAATCCAGCCAGATTGCACTGCATTACATCAATCCGCTGACGGTGGACCAAATAGGTACTGCCGCCTTAGACTTAGGGCATTGGTTAAACAGCACAGAAACGGCCCAGCAGTTCAACCAACATTGGCAGCAACGCCTCCACCAATTAGAGCAGCGCTACCACAACCCCCATCCTAAAACCGTTTTCATCGTACTCAACAGCCACCCCTTACACAGCATCAATGACTCGCTGAGCCAAGACGTGTTACGTATTTGTGGGGCTCAAAACTGGGCGCAGCATAGCCCTACCGTGGCCCCCGCGATTCATTTAGAACAATTACTAGCCACACCTTTTAGCGACCTGGTCTACAGCCAAAAAGACGAGGCACTAGAGCAATTAATTGAGCTATTAGAACGTGCTTACGCGCGCCCCCTACGTACTCACCAAGTACAAGCCGATCACTTTTATCGTGCTGGGCCGCGCCTACTTGAAGCCACTGCTCAGCTCTGCGCCCAACTAGAGGCTCAGGCAGAAAAACGGGTTTTCTCCACCAAAGGTGACTAAATCGTTTATGCTTATGGGTATTATTTAGGCTGTAACAACAGTCAACAACAAATGGCTATATCCATGACTCAAACTACCCCTAACGACCCATTTATTATTGCTGGAAAAACCTATTCCTCCCGCCTATTGGTTGGCACAGGAAAATACAAAGATTTCGAAGAAACCCGTGCTGCCATTGATGTGAGCGGTGCTGAAATCATCACCGTTGCCATTCGCCGCACAAACATTGGCCAGGATCCCGATCAGCCTAGCCTCTTGGACTACGTTCCACCTTCTAAATTCACGATTTTGCCCAATACCGCAGGCTGCTACACCGCTGACGATGCGGTACGCACCTTGCGTCTAGCTCGTGAGTTACTCGACGGCCACAACCTCGTCAAACTAGAGGTCTTAGGTGATCCCAACAATTTATTCCCCAACATGCCCGAAACCTTAAAGGCTGCTAAAACCTTAGTGGATGAAGGTTTCGATGTGATGGTGTACTGTGCTGATGATCCTATTCAGTGCAAAATGCTCGAAGACATGGGCTGCGTGGCTATCATGCCACTAGCCTCTTTGATTGGTTCTGGTATGGGGATTATTAACCCATGGAATTTACGTTTAATTATTGACCAGTCTTCCGTCCCTGTTTTGGTAGATGCCGGCGTAGGTACTGCATCGGATGCTACTATTGCCATGGAACTAGGCTGTGATGGCGTGCTGATGAATACAGCCATTGCAGGTGCCAAAGACCCCATTCTTATGGCTGCTGCCATGAAACACGGTGTACTCGCTGGCCGCCAAGCCTACTTAGCCGGTCGTATTCCCCGCAAATACTATGATGCTGATCCAAGCTCTCCTGAAGAGGGTTTAATCCATTCTCGTACCAATGCATAAATTCATTCCTAACACCCTAACTATTGCTGGCGTTGACCCCTCCGGGGGCGCCGGCATTTTGGCAGACATCAAAGCCATGAGCGCCTTAGGCGCCTATGGTACAGCGGTTATTGCTGCGTTGACTGCTCAAAACACCCAAGGTGTCACCGGTATCTATCCCGTGGACCCTGCGTTTATTAAGCAACAGATTGACACGCTATTCGACGATGTGCGCATCGATGCCGTCAAAATTGGCATGTTGGGCCAACAGCCCGTTATTCGCACCGTGGTAGATGCTCTGACCCATTGGCAGCCCAAACACTTGGTACTAGACCCAGTCATGGTCGCCAAAAGTGGGGATCATCTATTGGAAAAGGCCGCTACCTCTGAAATGCGTGAGGCCATGTTGCCTCTGGCCACCATGATCACCCCTAACCTGCCCGAGGCCGGTGTGCTCTTGGATATGCGTCCTGCAGAAAACGTCAAAGAGATGTACGCAGTAGCCGAAAAACTACGTCGCTTGATGGCAGACAAAAGTGATCGTTGGGTATTTTTAAAAGGTGGTCACCTGCCTGGTTCCGAATGTACGGATTTGCTGTTCGATGGCGATCAGATGATTGAAATGCCCGCACAGCGCATTGATACCAAAAACACCCATGGTACAGGTTGCACCTTGTCTGCGGCACTTGCCGCGCTGCTACCCCAATCCGTTAATGCGGTTCAGGCAGCCAAAGCCGCCAAAGAGTATCTCTACAAAGCCATTGCCCGCTCCGGGGACTTAACAGTGGGCTCAGGGCATGGCCCAGTCAACCATTTTCATGGTTGGTGGCAGCCCATTGATTCTTAATCCGTTTACCTAGAGATACCCATGAATTATCCGCTAACAGGCATTATTGTTGCGATGCAAGAAGAACTCGAAGTCATTTTGCAATCGCTGAACAAAGAAAAAACCGTAGACCGCGCTGGCATGCAGTTCCATGTGGGTCAGTACGCCGGACGTCCCGTCGTTGCCGTGATTTGTGGCATCGGCAAGGTCAACGCCGCCCTCTGTACGCAAATCATGATTTCTGAATTTGCGGTTGACCAGATCATTAACCTAGGGGTGGCTGGTGGTCTGGGCGCTGATATTAAACCGGGTGACATTGTGATCTCTGACACCCTCGTGCAACACGATATGGATGTGACGGTCTTTGATTTACCCAAGGGGCAAATTCCACGTTTAGACGTGTTTGATTTCAAAGCTGACCCCACCCTGTTGGACGCTGCGATCACTGCCAGCCAACACATTACCGAACACAATCATTTTGTTGGTCGTATTGTGACGGGTGATCAGTTTGTGGCTAGCCCCGAGGGCGCTAAACGCCTGCACGAGGAGTTCAATGCTCTGGCCTGTGAAATGGAAGGCGCCAGCATTGCCCATGTGTGCCATGTGAACCGCATCCCATTTGTCTGCATCCGTTCTATTTCGGACAATGCCAATAGTGGAGCCCACATGGATTTTGAACAATTCACCCCTATCGCCGTGGCAAATGCCAGTGTGTTGTTGCAAAGCATGATTCCTTTGTGTGCGACAACGGCCCCCACTCAGCCATAGTTCAAGGCATAATACTGCTATGGCATAGGTGATCTACCTATCAATTACTCTTATTGTCCTGCTCACATAGAAACTGCTATGAAAATAAACGCGTTGTCTGATATCGAACTCGCCCGCTATTACATGGTTGAACAACAAATTCGTCCTTGGTACGTCGAAGACGAACAGGTTTTACAGGCGCTATTCGATGTGCCACGCGAACAATTTGTTCCACCCTCATTAAAAGGTATGGCCTTTGCTGATACCGAGGTGCCATTGATTATTGATTCGGTGGACACCAACGAGTACATGCTAAAACCCGTTATCGAAGCACGTCTTGCGGTTGAACTACAGCTGCAACCCTCTGATGGGGTGCTAGAGATCGGTACCGGCTCTGGCTATCAGGCGGCGTTATTATCTCGCTTAGCTCAACAAGTCACCACCATTGAAATCAATAGCACCTTGGCAGCCTTTGCAACGGACAACCTACAGCGTCAGCGCATAAGCAACGTCACCGTAGAAATTGGTGATGCGCACGAAGGTTGGGGTACGACTGAATACGATGCCATTCTATTAACTGGTTCTGTTCCTGTGGTACCGGATGCGCTCAAATACCAACTTTGTATCGGTGGACGTTTGGTTGCTGTAGTAGGCACAAGCCCCGTTATGACGGCCATTCGTATTACACGTACCAGTGCTGCCAGCTTCGAAACCACCCCTTTGTTTGATACCGTCATCAAACCGTTACGCGGCAGTCGCATCAGCCAGTTCAATTTCTAAGCAATGTCAATTCGGCTGCTTTTTATTCTGGCGCTTAGTTTATGGGCAGCCGCAGTCCGGGCGACTCCCTCGTTAGACCTATGGCAGGCTTGGCAGTTAGCACTACAACGAGATCCTATTTACGCCGCTCAACGTGCTAACACCCAAGCCAACCAAGAGCAAATCACCCAGGCCAGAGCCAAGCTTTTTCCTTCTATAGAGGCTGTTGCCTCAGCCCAGCATAACGACTCTCGTCGCGCTAGCCGACTCAATCAGGGACGTAACTCAAACCTAACCCAATGGCAATTACGTCTTAGCCAGCCTTTGCTCGACTTAAACGCGATAGCTCAGTTTGAACGCTCGCGCTATTTGGCCGGCATGGCGGTATTGGATTTAGAAAATGCCAAGCATGAGCTTGCTTTACGGGTCACCCAGGCTTATTTTGATGTGTTGTCAGCCCAAGACACGCTGCTTTCTTTGCAAGCCCAATACAACGCCATAGAGCAACAGTTGTTGGCCGCACAGCTTGCTTTTGAATTAGGTGGTGCCACGATTACCGACACCTACGAGGCGCAGTCCCGTTTGGATTTACTTAAAGCGCAACAAATT
This sequence comes from Alcaligenaceae bacterium, assembly GCA_012839585.1. GTDB lineage: Bacteria > Pseudomonadota > Gammaproteobacteria > Burkholderiales > Burkholderiaceae_B > Paenalcaligenes. Next base: position 55,324 of record DUNB01000075.1, read on the forward strand.
ACGGCGCAAAGTTTTTTACAAAACAAACAAAACGCACTCAGTCGTATGATTGGGGAGCCCGTGCACACCTTAGCGCCCCTGAATCCAAACGCCATCTTGCCCGCTCCTGAGCCGGCTCAGCTGGATGCTTGGACCACCCAAGCCTCCTTAAGCAACCTATTCGTCGCCAAGGCCAATTTAGCGGTGCAGGCGCAACGTTATCAGCTCCAGGCTAGTCAACGTGAACATACCCCTACGGTCTCTTTAGAGGCGCGCAGTGGCAGCCAAAGCAACCAGGGGATCTATGGCCCCAACTCTAGTCCGCGCGCCTTAGACAGCAGCATTGCCATCGAGCTATCTATCCCTCTTTACCAAGGCGGAGCCATCTCATCGCGTATTCGTGAGAACGCCTCGGTATTACAACAGCGTCATCTAGAACAAGAAAACGCACGACGCCAAGCCATTGAAAGCACACAGAACCATTTCAGCAATGTCACGGCCGGTTTGCTACAAATTCAAGCCCTAGAGGCCGCCGCCCAGTCCAGCTCTGCTTCTGTGCAAGCCAATCAAACGGCTTACGAAGTTGGCGTTCGCATTAATATTGATGTGCTCAACGCACAACAACAGCACTACGAGACCCAACGTGCTCTCGCTCAGGCCCGTTACCAAACCTTAATCCAAGGACTAGCTCTTAAAAAAGCTGCTGGTCAACTCCAAGACAGCGACCTCGATCAACTAAATCAACTGTTGCTCAGCACTCCATAAGGCTCATCCAGCCAACTAAACCAGAGCAGCTCTCATCATCAACAACGTAGTTAGTGGGACAATAAAAAACACCCCAAAGCTTGGATTGATATCCAGCTTTTGGGGTGTATTTCACCGTAGCCGTACGCTATTTAAGAGACGAAGAGCTACCTAAAACTAGGTCTGAGGCTGTCTAATCTTTTTCACCAACGAGGTCGTTGAGCGATCAAACTCGATGGGAATGGCTACCGCATCTCCTCCCCAACTGCGCACCAGGGCTGTCTCGGGCAGCGTTTCCATATCGTAATCGCCGCCTTTGACGATCAAATCAGGTTTTAACTCAGCAATGATCGCCTCGGGGGTGTGTTCGGTAAACACCGTCACCACACTGGTAGAAGACAGCGCCGCTAACAAAGCACATCGATCCGCCTCGTTGTTTATCGGTCTGTCGTCCCCTTTGTTCAGCGTACGCACTGAGGCATCTGAGTTCACCGCCACAATCAAGGTCGCTCCTAATTGGGCGGCCTCGTCTAAATAGCTGGCATGACCACGATGCAAAATATCAAACACCCCATTGGTAAACACAATGGGGCGCGGCAGCTGCCCCTGAGCTACAGCTGCCACTAAAGCATCGCGCGCATACACTTTTTTCTCAAAAGAGGGCATGGTGTTAGGCGGTCACAATTTTACGGCTTAGGTCTTTGCGGTAACGGTTTAGTGCCGAAGGAGACTCAAAGTCCTCGCCCATCAACAAAGACATATTATGCAAAATGCGTGTGCTGACTTTGCCTTCCCACTCTTTATCAAAGCGAATTTGGTTGTCTAACCAGTTTTCTAACCAACCGGGTGAAGGCAGCTGAGACTGTACGGTGTCGTTGGGGTACATGTCTTTGTTCACGTGTAGGTTAGTTGGGTGTAAAGCCTGAGCGGTGCGATGGGCCGATGCCATTAGCACCCCAATTTTGGAGAAGGCCAAACGGGTTTCTAATTCGGACTGTTCTGTACCACCGAGTTTTAACGCACGGCGCATATAACGTAAATAAGCACCCGCGTGACGGGCCTCGTCCTGGGCGACGATCTGATAAATGGCTTTGATGACTGGCTCGGTATGCCAGTCTGCAGCACGTCGGTACCAGTGGTTCAAGCGAATTTCACCGCAGAAGTGCAGCATGAGTGTTTCCATCGCGGGCGCGGGATCGAACTCAAAACGCACTTTGTGTAGTTCTTCTTCGGTGGGAACGAGCTCTGGACGGAAACGACGCAAATACTCGATTAATACCAAAGAGTGTTTTTGTTCCTCGAAGAACCAGATGGACATAAAAGCACAAAAATCACTGTCATCACGATTATCGCGTAGGAACATTTCCGTCGCAGGCAAGGCAGCCCATTCAGTAATCGCATTCATTTTGATGGTGTAAGCTTGCTCATCAGTGAGCTTGCTACCATCAAAATCATCCCAAGGAATATCGTGCGCCATATTCCAACGGACGGCTTCCATAGATTTAAAAAGTTCAGGGTAAAGCATAGTTATCCTTATGAATTGTTTGAGTGGTAACAAGACACAATGCTTACACCACCGCATGACAAGTCGTAGACGCAGGAAAGTATATTCGTCTTAAACATACGACTTATGTCTTTCAAAATGAAGGCCGTTGCACCAGGGCAACAAGCCAGTTTAGATCAAATGATCAGCGGACTAATGCCCACAAAGCCACCACTAAGGCTACAGCCAAAACAGCGCACAGCACGGCAACCAGGCGGTTGTTTTGCTGCTGTGCCGCCCTGAGCAGCTGTAGCTCTTGCTGCAGCTGCGGCAGCGGATCTGGGCGGTTGAGATTATCAAACACCAATCGCGGAATTTGAGGCAATAACTGGGACCATTGCCCAGCCTCTTGGCTTAAGCGTTGCTTTAAGCCCTGGACACCCACCCGCTGGTGCATCCAGTTTTCTAGATACGGCTTGGCCGTATCCCATAAATCTAGTTCAGGATCTAGTTCGCGTCCCATGCCCTCGACGTTTAATAAGGTTTTTTGCAGCAACACCAGCTGAGGCTGAATTTCCACATTAAAGCGGCGTGAGGTTTGAAAGAGACGCAATAACACCTGACCTAAAGAAATCTGTGACAACGGTCGATCAAAGTAAGGTTCGCACACGGCGCGAACCGCACCTTCGAGTTCTTCTTCGCGCGTATTGGCCGGAGCCCAACCGGACTCAATGTGCAGCTGCGCAACCCGTCTATAGTCACGTCGGAAAAACGCGAGAAAGTTCTGCGCCAAATAATTTTTATCAAACTCAGACAACGAACCCACAATGCCAAAGTCTAGCGCAATATAGCGACCTAAAGTATCGGGAGCATTCGATACATAGATATTACCAGGGTGCATGTCCGCATGAAAAAAACCATCGCTAAAGACCTGACTAAAAAAGACCTCTACCCCTTTACGGGCTAAGTCTTTGAGGTCTACGCCCGCCTCTACCAACTTGTCGACCTGGCTGACGGGAATGCCTTTCATGCGTTCCATGGTGAACACATTGGTCGCGCAATAATCCCAATACACCTCTGGCACAATCAGTAGATCTGAGCGCCCTGTTTCTGGGCTAAAGTTTCTACGTAACTGACTGCAGTTCGAGGCCTCTCGGATTAAATCTAATTCGTCATGCAGGTATTTTTCAAATTCGGACACTACCTCGCGGGGACGTAAGCGTCGGGCATCGGCTAATAAGCGGTGCACCATATTGGCAAAGGTACGCATCAAGGCCAGATCTTTATCGATGACCTCTCGCATACCAGGACGCAAGACTTTAACGGCCGCCTCTCTGCCATCTGGCAACACGGCAAAGTGCACCTGGGCTATAGACGCCGAGGCCACCGGATCGACCTCAAAATGCTTAAAAATCGTATGGGGTGAAGCGCCCAAAGCCTTTTCCACGGTTTTCGCAGCAAGCTCAGAGGAAAATGGTGGCACTCGATCTTGGAGCAAAGCCAGTTCCGTGGCCACATCCATAGGGATCAGGTCCCGACGAGTAGACAGCACCTGCCCAAACTTCACGAACACCGGCCCTAAGGATTCTAGAGCCAAACGTAAACGTACACCACGACTGTGTTTAGGTTTGCTGCCTAAACGCACCCAACGTAATAAACGATAAGCCCATGGATGTTGAATGCTGGATAAAACCAATTCGTCCAAACGGTATTTGAACGCAATATACATAATGAAGATAAAACGACTGATTCGTGTCATCGCTTTATCCTTTACTGAGCTGCGCCGTGCGCTGCTCTAAGTCGGTTAAACGTTGTTCTAACTGAGTAAAACGCGCCTGCCAAATCTGATAATAATCCGTACTGACCAGGATGCCGCTTTCCTCGCCCAAAAATTCCGCCATATTTCCCTCTACGTGCTGTGCGGTACGTTGACCGGATTGCATCAGCTGTTTAACTGTTGCAACCAAACGCACAGCAAGCAGATCACCCGTAAAACGCGCGATTTCCGCCTCTGGGTCAAAGCGTAATTGACTGACAACTTGGGCTAAGGCATTGGCTAATCCCGCATCGCCCTGAATATGAATTAAGGCCAACAAGGCATCTGGATCGGACTGTGCTAATACATTAGGAATCGCCTTAAGCTTATCCGTAGTAACAGTGAGCTGCACATCCGCCACCTCGGAACTATCCGTTAAGACCAGGGTGCTAGCGTGCGTTAGGCTTAGAGGCAAGTGCAAAGCCGCTAATTTCAAGGACACAGTACGACCGGCATACTGAGCTAAGCGCTGTTGAGCCCAAGGCTCTCGGGCTAAGACGGCATTAAGCGCCCGCACGAGCACAGCCGTGGGGCGCAAACCTGCCGGTATAGGCAGTGAAGCAAAAAGGGTTGGCAAAGACACAGTCCACCTATGAATTGGAGAATCGCCTTAGTTTAACCCGTAGTGCCGTTGATTAGTGCGTCGGATTAATCTGTTGGATGCCAGCGAGCAACCAGCCAGCACCATCTGCTTTGTAAAGGTTCCAGACTTCTTCGAAGCTGAAGGCCTCTGCATTGGCGTCTTCGCGCAACATACCGGAATAACGAACACTCGCTAAGTGACCACCTGCTACTTTTTCAATACCGAGCAACTCGGCATTCAACAGAACGATTTGGGTGTTCTGAGCGCCTTCGCGAGCGAGAATTTCAGGTGTTAGCTCTTTAAGCAAATCATCGGTGAGCACATCACGTAATGCCGCAGGGTTCCCTTGATCCCAGAGCTCTTGAATTTGACGGAACTGCTGCTTGGCATTGGACAAGAAGCTCATGATGTCAAAGTCATCAGGAATAAACCAGGAAGGGTCTACCTGTTGTACGGGCTCAGCGGATGCTGTGGCTGCAGGAGCCGCATTAAAGGAGGCGTTTTGAGCCGGTGCAGATGCAGGCGCGGAACTGGCTGGCATCTGTGGCGTGGACTCACGGTACATAGGATTGGCATTACCCGCTGCCTGAGCGGCAGGTTTAGCACCACCACGTAAGCGACGTACCAAAAAGATCACAGCAAAGATCACTAAGCCGATCAACACCATGCTGGATAGAGCCTCTAGCAAAGGACCAGCTAGGCCGAGGCTAGACAGCAACGCAGCAATACCCAAACCTGCGGCAATACCCGCGATAGGACCTAAAAAGCGAGAAAATCCGCTTTTAGGTGCCGCAGCGGCTCCGCCTCGTGCAGCATTGGCTGTAGAGGGCGTGGTAGCGCTACGAGTGGTGTTTGCTGCAGGCGGCTGAACAGCCTGACGTTGTTGCGTTACGTTAGAGGACTGGCGACCAAAACTTTTGCCCCCCCCCATACGACGCGCCTCGGCATCAAAAGACGCCCCAAGCATAGTTAAGGTGGATACAGCGATGACTGCCACCGCCATAAAGCGAGATAGACGCTTAGAAATCATGACATCTCCTGTGGGCGGTATCACCCCACCCTAAATAGCGTAATAAAACTGACTAGAAGCTGACAGATTAGCATAAAACCTACGACCTTCACCATCTTTTATTTGATCAGGTCTGCCACTAATAACCCAGAACCACCGCCTAAGCCTGGACCAGGATGCGTTGCCGCACCAATGTGAAATACGTTTTTAATCGGTGTCTGATGGCCTTTGACCGCACCCGTTTTAGCAAAAGGACGGAACCAGAAAAACTGATCCAAAGAACAAGTCCCAGAGTAAATATCGCCGCCAACTAAGTTAGGATTCAGTTGTTCTAGGTCGGTGGGGCTTAATACCCTGCGTCCAATAATCTGCTCGCTGAGGCCTGGCAGTACGTTTTCAAGTTGGCCTACGATACGATCCGCCACCTGTTCACGCACCTGTTCGGTCCAGCCTTGGGTGGCGTCTACTTCGATCTCCCCTTTGGCATCCCCTTTGAGGACACGTGGCATGTCTTGAATTTGTAGCCAGAAAATCCAACCACCTTCAGGAACACGACTGGGGTCCACCGCGGCTGGCTGCCCTACCGCCACAGTGGGCTGAGTCGGGATCAAACCGCATTCGGCTTGCATCACAGACATAGACACCTGATCTAAGTCCGTGGCCAAATGCGCCAACGGCACGTTTAGCATTTCTTCGTTCGCCCATGCGGGTCGAGAAGAAAGCGCCAAATGAATCTGCATAGCGCCCCGGCCATAGCGGTAATTGTTTGCGGCCTGGGTCACTTCGGGGGCCACATTAGGTAATAGATGTTGATAAAGCTGAGTGGGGGTCACATTACAGACCACGGCCTTATTGGCCATATAGGTTTTTTGCCCTGCCTCAACCCCTACGGCTTTGCCATTTTGCACAATAATTTGATCGACCTGCGTATTGGCCAGCAGTTTGCCGCCATGTTTCTCGATAATAGAGACCAAAGCGTTGACTAGCTGCGTGCCACCGCCTTTCACCACAGGCATACCGCCGCCCACCACTGCCGCAAAGGTCAGCTTACCGATCAGGGCTGAACCGGCGTCTTGAGGGCCTAGACCTGAGTGCAAGACCCACGGTGCCATTAAGGCTTCGGTTAACGGATGCTTGATGTGTTTTTGTGACCAGCTTCTGAAGGGGATCAAAGCCTGTCCAGCAAACTGCATCAGCTGATCCATGCCGCGTTTACGCCACTGCTGGAACAACAGCTTAAACGTGGAAAACTGATAAGGAGAGCCACCTAGCAGGCCAAACAGCAGCTCGCCATTCTTATTAAAAATCTCATCGGCCATGGCACCAATTAAGGCGCCATCACCTGCTGCCACACCATCTAAGCGTTGGATGGCATCGGCTATATCTTGTTTGAGCGCCAAACTTCGACCATCGGGCAAGACCACACCAGTGGTGTAACCATTATCGATGAACTCCACTCCAGCCTGAGCAATGTCGTCTTTGAGTTTGGCATAAGCGCCGCCGCCTAAAAACAGAGGGTACCAAGATGCCATGAGCTCATGCTGGTAGCCAGGGAAAAGCTCTTCGGTACGTATACAGCCTCCGAATACGGCATTGCGCTCTAGTACCAGCGGTTTAATGCCTTTTTTGGCTAACAACGCTGCACACACTAAGGAGTTCAGCCCACTACCTACAATAATGACATCGCTACGATCATCACTCATTTTTATCTCCTCTGGATATTCTTATTTTTTATATTCAGTATTTTCAAACCAGTGTCGGGGCCCTTTACCTTGATCCGGCCCCAACACGGAAAAGCCACCATCCACAGGAATGTCCACCCCTGTAATCCAGCTCGCCTTGGCAGAGGCCACAAAGCAGACCACCTCGGCCACCTCGGCACCGTCTCCCACTCGACCTAAGGGGTGTGTAATCGCCCCCACTTGATCGGCTTGCTCTCTGTTTTCATTTGCCATAGAGGCCAAGGTTGGCGACCACGTCCAGGCTGGCGAGACCGCCACGGTACGTATCCCTTTGGGGGCCAATTCCACCGCAAGGCTTTTTGTCAGATGCAACATCGCCGCCTTAGAGGCGGGATACAACAGTCGGCCAGCGGAAGCTATTTTACCGCCTATGCTGCCCATGTTCACCACTACCGATCCTGGTGCCATATGCGGTGTGACTTTTTGCGCCATCAAAGCCGCCGACACCAGATTCACTCCTAAGGTGAAATGCCATTGCTCTCTGGTTGATGCGAGTCCAACGTCTTCATACACGCAGGCATTATTCACCAACACATCGATGCGTCCAAAGCGCTCTAGGATTTGATGAACCCCTTGATCAATGGCTTCGTCACTTTGAATATCGATAGGTATAAAAACAGCCGTACCCTCAGACTGTAATTGCTGCTCGAGTTGCTCACCGATGGCTTGGTTTTGATCCACAATCACCACCGCATCCCCTTGAGCTAAAAAGGCACGTACTATTTCCGCGCCTAATCCTTGAGCTCCCCCGGTCACTATCACTACTCGCTGGGTCATGGTTGGTTCTCCGCAAAAAGAGGAGCCATATCTGTCTCTTGATAAATTCGGGCAATAAGACTCATGCTCTTTAACGAGGCTTGATGGGTTTCTAGAGGCGCACCACAGGCCTCAGCGGGCACAGTGACTCGATAGCCCATATCAACAGCGTGACGCACGGTACTTTCTACTACAGAGTGCGTTGCCACCCCTGCGATGATCAAATGATCCGGCTTTAATTGATTCAAAACCGCCTCTAAGGTAGAGGCGTAAAACGCATTAATTCGTTTATGCAGCACGACAAATTCGGAGCTGCTGCCTTCTATCGGCTCTAGGCCTGTAAAAAACTCGCTGCCCCAACTGCCCTCTTGGACAGCCTGTAACTTCCGTACACCTTCAAAAATGGGGGCATTATCAGGCAAATCCGCATAATCAGGTCTATACGCCACCCGCACATGCACAATGGCAATTTTTTGCTTTCTTGCCTGCTGCAGCAAGTCTTTTGCTGCAGTAATAATGCCCTGTCTCTGAGAGCTATTTGCCTCGATGCCGACGCGAATTTTGCCATCCGCATGCAGCACTTCATTCTGATAATGTAAAGCCAATAAAACGGTAGTCACAGGCCAATCCTCTAGGACTTAGATATGAACTTCAAAGTTAGCATGTACGTCTTCTCTGTTGATCAGATTGACCTGCTTCAAGTAGAGCTTCCAGCTATTGTCCGCCTCGGCCAGCTTATAAATATAAGAGCCAGCAAGCACACGCTGTTGACCTGCACGGCTTTCTACCGACTGGAACGTAGCTCTGACGACGAGATAACCCTTGTCATCCTTACCTTCTATACTGATATTACCCAACAGTCTGGAAGACTGTGTAGGCGGCTGCTGGGACCAGTTGCGTTCGTTTTCTAAGCGTCGTACACGTAGCTCGCGCAACATCTTATTTTCCCAAAATAGGGAAATATGATCATAGGGGCTGGTCTGTTCAAAAGACTGAGGCGCCCAATACATGCCGTCCTCGGTCCATAGTTGTAGCCACTCTTCCCAGCGTCTTTCGTCTAGTAAACGAGCCTCAGCATACAAATACTGTGCCACAGCTTCTTTTTGCTCTGGTGTGAAATCAACGGGCTGCAGATTATCTACGCTTACATCAAAATCAATATCAAATAACATATCCCCTCCTTAACCCTCTAACATAAACTGTTTCCAAGCACGATATAGATTACGTACCGGTAGCTCACTGGTTCCATTCACGGCTCTATAGCCGCCTTCAATGGCCTCATCAGTACCGTAATAGCGGTGCATGCTAATCCAATCACCACCATCCGCTAGGTTGCCCTGCTGGCATCGGCCGTACAGCTCAACATCATCAGGCATCACGTTTGAAGAAGGAGAGTTAATTAAATTCGAATACATCAGACCACGGTGGAACAATTCTTCTGGTGCCCCTTTGAGTCTGAACAATTGAATTTCCACCTCAGTTTCATCCACTGCTACCGGACGAATCACGCGGAACTGCTGGAACACAGTATGTGGAGAGCCACTACCGTACAACACCGTGTTATGACGGTTTTCACTCAGAATCGCTAGTGCACGCTCTGCACCATAGGCTTCGGTGAGTAACTCGTAATGTCGTTTGGATACAGGGTCAGTTTCAATGGAACCCGGATCAAAAATCCCTTCCATATAACCATGACCGTTATCAAAAGCGTATAGGTCCAGCTTTTCCCAGAAGGTATAAGGCTCGCCATTACCCGCCATGATGTGTAGCTCTAGTGGCATGTGGCCTTCAACCTCAGCTTGCTCTGTAGCCGCTGCATGAGAGGACTCATGTGTAACCACTGCGTGCATGGTGTCATGCAAGTTTTCATAGAACACTTTCCAGTTGGAAGGCTGTCTAACTTTAAAGCTACCTTTGGCCACTTCCACTTCACCTATGGGTGAACGATCGCACAGGTTATCAATGGAGCTGATCACACCGCCTAAAAACTCGACCAGCCCAACGCCTTCGGCTGACTGGTTCGCAAACACAAAGCCACGGTAGTTTTCTACTCGGGCCACTTTGCGCATAGAAAAGTCAGGGTGCTTAGGATCAAAACAGGTGCCTTCAAAACCAGCACGCATCGGAGCTGCCAAATGATTACCATCTAGCTTGAAAGTCCAGGCATGATAAGGACAGCGGAAAAACTTACCGGTGTTACCACAGCCTTTGGCAACCACTTGGGCACCTTTATGAGGGCAGCGGTTATAAAGCACATGTACATTTTTATCGCTACCACGCACCATAATGACCTCTTGCGTGCCTAGCGTGGTTGTGATGTAGTCACCAACGTTTGGTACTTGGCTCTCGTGGCCAATGTAGACCCAAACCTTGCCATAAATACGCTGCATTTCTAGATCAAAAACAGCGGGATCGGTGTAGAGCTTTTTATGTACGCTTTCGTCGCGTACCATTTCTTTAAGTTCTGAGTTGGAATAAGTCATAGTCTCCTCCGTATCTTATAATTCACACTGACTTGAGTAGGGGTCCTCGTATTTCTCAAATACGGTTTCAATCACCTTGTTAGTGATCTCGCCACTCTCGTCTTTGTAGATTTCTCTCATGTAGTAGTTTTGGACGGGGTAATTATTGTTATTGAAATAAAAATCCCCTCGCACTGACTCAAAGCTGGCTTTTTTCAGCTCTGCACGCAGCACCTCATTGTTTTTAAATTCGCCATTGCTGTTTTTCACCGCAGAGCCAATCAACAAGGCCGCGTCGTAGCCTTGGGCCGCGTACATGGATGGAATACGACCGTATTTTTCCTTAAAGGCTTGTACAAACTCTTTGTTCGCCGCATTGTCTAGGTCAGGCGACCATTGCGAGGCATTAATCATGCCTACCATGGGCTCACCCACCGCCGTAATGGTATCTTGGTCCGCAGAGAACCCTGGGGTGTATACCGCTAGCTCTTTGTCTAAGCCGGAGCTACCGAGCTGTTTAATAAAGCTCACGCCCATCCCACCTGGCAAAAAGAAAAACACGGCATCTGCGCCAGAGGCTCGGATCTGCGCCATCTCTGCGGCAAAATCCAGCTGACCTAATTTCACATACAACTCGTCAGCGATTTCGCCTTTAAAGTAGCGTTTGAAACCATCAATGGTTTCAGTCCCACCCGGATAGTTCGGAGCAATCAAGAACACACTTTTGTGCTCTTTTTCTGTCACATATTTACCCATGGCGGATGGAATATCCTCGTTCTGCCAGGAGACGGTAAAGAAATTCGGATGACAACGCTTACCTGCGTAATCAGCAGGTCCTGTATTCGTTGACACATAAACCGTGTCGTTACTCAAAATACGAGGCATCACAGGCAACAACACGTTGGAAAACACCATACCTGTCATCACGTCTACTTTGTCTCGACGTAGTAAACGTTCCGCTGCTTGTCGTCCTTCGTCTGCTTTTTGCTGGTCATCCGCTACAATCAATTTAGTCGGAACGCCGCCTAGTTGGTTATTGGCTTTTTCTAATGCAAGCTCAAATCCGTCTTTAATCTCATTGCCCAATGCTGCACCCGGGCCTGACAAAGTAGAAAGCAAGCCTATTTTTAGCTCCTCTGCTGCTAATGCCTGACATGAAAAGCCCAGCGATCCTAATAGAACAGCGATACAGGTCCGTTTCATCGTCCATCTCCTCTCTATAAGTAAAAACCCTTGGTTCTCACTTGTAATTATTTTTTGAGCGTGTTTTCTTTTACACTTCAAGTACTTCACGTCTAAACAATCTTATGTGATGAGCTCTGCTGAAACTAGCCACATCAGGTGCGTTTTATCCATATCAGGCAAATAGTTGGAGACAAAAAAATGACATCTTGGCTTCTGAATGGACTCCATAATCTTTATCTAGAAAATCCTATTTTCGAGTCCTCTGACCCCACCACCACTAAATTCGAAACCACGGAAATACTCAAAGAACATCAACTTACGTGGCGTAGAGGTAAAGTGGACTCAGCCCTGCGTTGTACCCATGTGGGCGAACTGTCTTTTATGCTGTTGCGTTATGGCGCCGCGGTGCACGTTGCTCCCGGCGCACTCCACGATTTTTATTTATTCCAGGTGCCCATCCGCGGTAAGTCTTCCATCGGGGTAGGCAACCAAACCGTTGTGGCCGATCGACATACGGCGACGGTGATTTCCCCGGACCTGCCTTTGCAGTTGGATTGGGAACAAGACTGCGAACAATTACTTATTAAAATCCCCAAACCATCGCTCAACCAAGCCTGTATGCAGCTGCTAGACATTGCGCCCGAAGATCAAATTGAGTTTCAGCCTAAATATTGTTTGAATAATTCGCACGGTACAGCCTGGCAGCATCAAATCAGTGCCATGCTGTCTTATGCAGCACAAAAAGACTATTTGCCCGAGCAATGGTTACAAAACCTACAGACCAATTTGCTCCAGCACCTCTTAATCACGCAACCTAATAATTACTCTAAATACTTTCACCATACGCCACGCATGACAGGACAGCGTCGGCTACGCTTAGCCAGACGCTACATACATGAACATTTAGGGGAAAATTTGCGCTTAGAGGATATTGCGCAAGCTTGTGACTCCAGTATCAGGAGCCTAACGGATGCGTTTAGGACGCAGTTGGACATCAGTCCAACGCAGTACATCCGTGAAGCACGGCTTGCCGCCGTACGTAAGGAGCTGTTGCAGGCCGCACCGACCACCCGTATTACAGAGGTCGCGACCCGTTGGGGGTTTACGCATTTGGGAAGATTCAGTGCTTGGTATAAAGAAAGCTATCAGGAATCCCCCCTGGAGACGCTCAACAAATAAGCGAGCGCCCATTTTGGATTAATCGAGCTTAATGCCCTCGTGCAGAGCACAAATACCTGCAGTTAAATTGAAGTATTGCACACGTTCAAAGCCCACATCCCGCATCATACCGGCCAAGGTGTCTTGGTCAGGGTGCATCCGAATGGATTCGGCTAAATAACGATAGCTTTCCTCGTCTTGGGCGACGATTTTGCCAACTTTGGGCAAAATGTTAAAAGAATACCAGTCATAAGCCGGTGCCAAGGGTTTGGCAATTTGGGAGAATTCCAAAACCAGCAGTTTTCCACCTGGTTTCAACACGCGGCGCATTTCGGCCAATGCATTGTCTTTGTGCGTCATATTACGCAGGCCAAATGCCACGCTGACACGATCAAAATAGTTATCTGGAAAAGGCAGGAATTCGGCATCGCACACGGCAACAGGCGTCACAATGCCTAAATCCAATAGGCGATCACGTCCCACGCCCAACATGGAGCTATTAATATCCGTCAGCCAAACCTGTCCAGTAGGGCCCACTTTACGAGCAAAGGCTTTAGACAAATCACCCGTACCACCGGCGATATCTAAGACTTTCATACCAGGTCGCACAGCGGCGCGACCGATGGTAAAGGATTTCCATACACGATGTAGTCCTGCTGACATCAAGTCATTCATGACATCATAGCGTTGTGCTACCGAGTGAAAGACCTCGGCAACCTTGGCCGCCTTTTCGTGCTCGGCCACTGTCTGGAAACCAAAATGCGTGGTTTCCGAAGCGTTTGATTGGGGTGTTTTATTTTCCATGATGATGTAATCGTACCGCAAATTAAGGGTAAAAACCTACGTCTAAAAGCAAAAAAACTGATGCCCTACTACGCGGTTTTCACAAACCTGCAACATTGGCGCCATATTATGTTTCTATCTTATTCATATCTTAGTCTTATTTCAGCACTATGAGCACCACTATTCTTGTTATCGAAGACGAACCAGCCATCCAAGAGTTAATCGCGGTTAACCTCTCTTTTGCTGGACATAAAGTACTGCGCGCTTATGATGCCGAACAGGCTCAAACGCTCATTCGCGCCGAACTGCCTGATCTCATTTTAGTCGATTGGATGTTACCCGGCGCCTCTGGTATTACCTTGGCCAAAAAATTACGCTCTGATGAGCGCACACG
>DUNB01000076.1 GCA_012839585.1 Alcaligenaceae bacterium
ACTTCGCTGGCTACGGCTTCGATCCACTCCAAGTCGGTGTGCGCACCAAAACCATAGTTAAAGCTGGATCCTTGCAAACCATCACCGTGCGCCACCTCGATACTATCTACTTTGGCCTTATCCAAAGCACGTGCGATACGACGCACATCATCAACACTGTATTGGTGACGGACTGCGTGGCTACCGTCACGCAAGGTGACATCAGAAATATAAAGTTTTTTCTCTGCGTTCATACTGATACCCATCACACGTTAAGAATGGATTGTGCCATACGCTCAGCAGTAGCCAAGGCGGCGGAGGTCATAATATCCAAGTTACCGGCATAAGCAGGTAAATAGTGAGCAGCGCCCTCAACCTCTAAGAACACTGAAGTTTTTAAACCGCTGAATTTGCCCAAACCAGGGATATGTAGTGGTTTGTCTTCAGGAATACGTTCGAACTGGACTTTTTGTTTGATGCGGTACCCGGGTACATAGGTTTTCACCGCAGCCACGGTCTGTTCGATGCTGGCTTCGACTTCGGCCTCATCGGCAGCCTCGGACAACACGTAAACGGTGTCGCGCATGATCACGGGCGGCTCGGCTGGGTTCATAATAATGATGGCCTTACCTTTGGTCGCACCACCAATCACCTCAATCGCCTGAGAGGTGGTTTCGGTAAACTCGTCGATGCTGGCGCGTGTCCCTGGACCGGCAGATTTACTGGCAATAGAAGCCACAATTTCGGCGTAATGCACTTTGGCAACTTTGGATACCGCTGCCACCATTGGGATGGTCGCCTGACCACCACATGTCACCATATTGACGTTTAGCTTATCAATATGCTCTTCGAGGTTCGCTACCGGAACACAGTAAGGGCCAATCGCCGCAGGCGTTAAGTCCACCATGCGAATGTTAGGTTTTAGTTCACGTAAAAATTTATCATTTTTAACGTGCGCCCCTGCTGCAGTCGCATCAAACACAATATCAATGTCTTTAAACACGTCCATTTTGGCTAAGCCTTCTACGCCTTCATGCGTCGTCGCCACACCCATACGCTGTGCACGCGCCAAGCCGTCCGAACTGGGATCAATACCCACCATCGCACCCATTTCTACGTGTTTGCCATTGCGTAACACCTTAATCATTAAGTCCGTACCGATGTTACCGGACCCAATGATCGCAACCTTTAGTTTCTTACTGGCACTCATTCCTATTCTCCAGTGTTTTCCGTAATTAAAATCACCGCGGGATCTAACGGATCTGCAAACAAACGCTTCACCTCATCGGCACGGTAATTGATCGACATGCGCTGATTGATATATCCCTTATCGGTGATCTCACCGATTTCAATATTGGGCGCAGTATTCAATAGTAATAAACGACGAGCATGACGTGAGGAGGCTTTATTTTCCGCCGCCATCTGTTTCAAGCCTTGTAATAAAGCCTGACGCACCGCGGGAACTAAGGCCAGCTCATCCACATGCATGGTCTCGCCCTCTGGACCCGCTAATTCTCGTAATGCAGGTGTAGGGAAAGCCAACACCGCCACCTCACTTCTGTCGTGACCACAAATCACACAGTCAGACACGTAAGGCGCTAAAGCACTCACTAGTGCTGGACGTAAGGTACCCACAGACACCCAAGTGCCAGTGGTCAATTTGAAGTCCTCGGTGACACGACCATTAAACACAATGCCTTTTTCAGGCTGTGCCTCATCCAGCAAGTAGCCGGCATCACCAATCATGTAAAAGCCATCGGGATCAAACGATCGGGCCGCTAGCTCTTGGTTGTTTAGGTATTCGGTAAAGACCGAAGGGCCTTTTACGCGCATTTCTAACTTGTCACCAGAAGGCATAAACTTAATTTCAATGCCTGGTACAGGCAAACCTAGGTTTCCTGGTTTTTCTAAGCGGAAATGAACGTTCGTCAGCACCGGCGTGGTTTCAGTCGCCCCCCACTCAGAGGTAAAGAACAATGGGGTATCACGCACAGTCTTCGCTACCTTATGAATACGATCCCACGTATTCTGAGGCAAGGCTGCCGCCGCGTAGAACAACGCATCCAAATCCGCTAATAAAGCATCAGCTAACTCTGGGTCTTTTTCCAAAAAGGGCAGCAACACATCGTAGCCACGCGGCACGTTAAAGAACATGCTGGGACGTACGTATTTAATGTTTTCAATGGTGCGCTCAATACGACCTGGCATAGGTAGGCCATCATCAATATAAAAAGAGCCCCCATTACGCAATACCAGATTAAAGTTGTGGTTAGCACCAAAGGTGTGACTCCAAGGCAACCAATCTAATACTCTTGGTTTTTCTTTTTCTAAAAAACGCCAGCACTGAGCAATCATTTGCTGATTAGAGCAAAGCATTTTATGCGTATTCACGACCACTTTAGGTTCACCGGTAGAACCAGAGGTCAGCAAATAACGGGCATGACTCTCTCCGGTTAACGCATTAAAAGCGTCCATCACTGCTGGGGTTTCTTCGGTGTTATAGAGCTGATCTATGTGTATTGAGTCTGGAATCGCCTCAGGATCTTGCCCCACGATAATGGGACAGTCGGGCTTAACACTCAATAGCGAAGGTGCAAAATCATGACCGTGACTCACAAAAATACAGCCAGGATTAAAACTATCCAAAATAGTGGTTAGCTTCGAGTAGTCTTTGCGACCTTTGGAGTACGCCACATGCACGTGGGTATTCCTA
>DUNB01000077.1 GCA_012839585.1 Alcaligenaceae bacterium
CTCTAGGTGTAGATACGGTCGCTGAGGGCTCAGGTAAACGCTGATCCCATAACCATTTTCTAAAGCACGCAATTGCTCTAGTGACTCGAGGTTTTCTAAAGGACCGCGAGGCAGGTTAGGGAATTGGCGTAAAAAACTGACACGATAGGCGTAGATGCCAATGTGATGCAAGGCGCCTAAATTGGGGGCCATGGCATTGGGGTTTTGCTGCATGGCGTCCCGAGCCCAAGGGATGGGCGCGCGGGAAAAGTAGAGAGCTTGGTTGCTTAGGCCGCAAACGACCTTAACGCTGTTTGGATTGAAAAAATCCGCGTCGTTAGTGTATGGGGTTGCCACCGTGGCAATAGCGGCACTGGGGCTTTGCAGCAATTGATGAGCAACGGCATCAATGAGCTCGGGTCGAATTAAGGGTTCGTCCCCTTGGACATTGACGACGATCTCTTCATCTTTAAGGGCCAGTTGCTGTACGGCCTGTGATAAGCGATCTGTACCGGTGGGGTGGTCGATATCAGTCAACAACACCTCAAAGCCATAAGCCGTCACCGCATCGGCCACTAACTGGCTATCGGTAGCGATGTAGATGGCTTTGGCGCCTGATTTTTTCACCTGTTCTGCTGTGCGTACGATCATGGGTTTGCCCACGATATCGGCCAGCGGCTTATTGGGTAAGCGCGTTGATGCTAAGCGAGCAGGGATAATCGCAACAAAGGACATAGTGATTAGTTATTACTTTCAATCAAGGAGATGGCTTCGCTTTGGAGCATGAGCGGAATCCCATCGCGAATAGGAAAAGCCAATTTATCAGCCTTGCAAACGAGTCGTTGTTGATCTCGTTGGTGCTCAAGTTTGCTTTTACAAAGGGGGCAAACCAGGACTTCAAGTAGATGTGATTCCATAATTTTCTCTAGAGGTTCTGTCTACCAGCGTTAAGGACTGAAGCTGTTGGTGTACACCAAGCAACCAGTCTGCTGGGGTAAATTGAGGATGGGCATAAACCACCCAGATTCTTGGGTCGCTGATAGACTGACATTTTACGGCATCTTTGGCAGTAATAAGCAGAAATTGACTACTTAATTGCGCAAAATCAGCAACAGTGGGTTGGGCATGGTCTGGTAGAGCGATCTGTTGTTCTAAATCAAGCCCAAACTCATTCAACATGCTAAAAAAACGATCGGGCTGACCAATGGCTGCCACAGCAGAGTGACTGTCCGTAGCGTGATGTGGTAACCAATCCGATGCTTGTATGATTTTACCAGTGCTGAGCTGCTTAAAGTAGCTAGGCCACAATCGCATACTAACGCAACGATCCTTTCGATTTGGTGTGGGAGTATTAGGTAACGATTGCCCAGGCGCCAGCTGGGTGATGAGCCAATCGGCCTGGCTCAGCCTATAGGGCATTTCACGCAATGGGCCTGCCGGTAAGATCAAGCCGTTGCCCACACCTCTGGTGTCTTGGACGATGATTTCCACATCGCGTGGCAAAGCTTGGTGCTGCAGACCATCATCGGCAATGATCACATTGATTTCGGGGTGTTGTGCACACAAGGCTTGTAGGGCTAAAACCCGTTTGGGGTGGACAGCTATAGGCACTTGGCTTTGCTCTGCAAGCAAGGCAGGTTCATCGCCAAATTGCGTTGCGTCCAGCTGGCCTTGTCCAACGCGGGGCTCACCATCAATGGTCACGCCATAGCCACGGCTAATAATACCTGGCTGCCAGCCTTGGCTTTTTAGAAATTCGCAGAGGGCGAGCACAACGGGCGTTTTGCCAGCGCCGCCAATGATGATGTTGCCCACCACAATAATGGGAGGTGGAGTGAAACTCAGAGTAGCGCGTGGTTGTGTGGCTTTGCGCTGGGTATAGCACTGGGCGAGCAGGCTCAGGGGGCGTAACAAGCAGCTAAAGAGGCCACGTTTATTCCATTGGCGGTGTAACCATTGTTCTAGGTGTGCGCGTAGACTCATTCTTGGGTAGCAAAGCTGATTTGTTCAAATTTGGCGTTACGGGCGGACTCCAGAGCGTGTACCACCGTAGCGTGGCGAGCATTGGCGTCTGCATAAATCAGTAAAGCGGTTTTGTCTTGCAGGGCGTTCAAGGCCTCGGCCACGCTGTGATCCGTTTGGCTCAAAAAACGCCCATCAAGCGCGTATTGACCATCTTGGCTAATTACCAGAACGTGACTGTCTTGTACCAGACGTTGTGTGCCGGCGCTAGGGAGCTCAACGGGGATTTCTTGTAGACGGCTAAACGTAGTGGTTGCAGTAATAAAAATGAGCACCACCAATAAAATATCGATCAGAGGAATAAAATCCACGAAGATATCATCATTGTCACGACGTTTAGCACGAAAATTCATGAGACTTGTTCTATAAAGCGGTTTAGGCGACTGGCTTCGATTTCCAGACGGTGCAGTAAATAATCGCTGCGCGACCTAAAGTAACGGTGAGCGATGAGAGCGGGTACTGCAATCAGAATACCAAAACCCGTGTTGTAGAGGGCCATGGAGATCCCATTGGCTAAAACAGAGGGATCGCTGCCCTGGGGGCTATAAGAGGAAAAGATTTCGATCATCCCTACCACCGTGCCAAAGAGTCCCAGAAGCGGTGCAATGACGGCGACGGTGCCCAAGGCGGGCAAATAGCGTGTGAGCTGAAAGTGCACCATGGAGCCAGCCTCTTCGGCAGCTTGACGGCGCATGAATTCGGGTTGTTCTTTGCTTTCGAGCAGGTGGGCGTAGATCAGACCTAAGGAGCTGTCTTGACGCAAGCGCTGCAATTGTTCGGGGCTAATTTGATCGGCGCGGGCCAGGTCAAAGGCCGCGTCTCGGGCGCTAGGGCTTAATATACGAGTGCTACGTAGGCTCAAGCCGCGTTCTATGATCAGAGCAAAGCCAATAATCGAGCACACTAATAAAAACCAGATGGGCCAGCCGGCGGCTTGGATGATACTAAGCACAAATTGCTCCTTTTTATATTAAGTCCGCTAAGGTGTATTTTAAGGCAAAAGACAGATGCTGCACGTGATCTAGGTGTTATCCACATAATATGTGGATAACCCGCTCTACGGTGAAGTCAAAGTCTTATACAATCGATGCTTTGCTGGACTGTATAGTCATTGCTCAGTTAATTTGGAACGGGGTCTTAGTTTGTATTCTAGCTCGAATTCTTCGCCAACCACCTTTACCGTGAGTCAACTTAACCGTCAGGTCGCCCAGTTACTAGAACAGGAGCTAGGGCGGTTGTGGGTGGAGGGTGAAATCTCCAACTTTACGCAGGCGGCTTCAGGGCATTGGTATTTTACGATAAAAGATGATCGGGCCGCCGTAAAGGCGGTGATGTTCCGAGGGCGTGCAGCCCGCGTGGGCTTCATGCCTAAAACCGGCGAAAAATACCGTTTTTATGCCGCTGTGACCATGTACGAGCCGCGCGGTGATTTTCAGCTGCAGGTAGAAAGCATGCAGCGAGCCGGCTTGGGTGATCTGCATGCCGAGTTTGAGCGCTTAAAAGCCAAATTGGCCGCAGAAGGCTTATTTGATTCTCAGACTAAAAAACCTATTCCTGCTATGCCCAAACGCATCGCTGTGGTCACCTCTTTGGCGGCAGCGGCGTTGCGAGATGTGGTAACCACTATGCAACGGCGCGCTCCGCATGTAGAGGTTATTGTGTATCCTGCCGCAGTCCAAGGCGCCGATGCTGCACAGCAATTGTGTGTGGCCTTAGGACAGGCCATTGCCGACAATTTAGTGCAAACGATTCTGTTGGTAAGAGGGGGCGGAAGCCTAGAGGATTTATGGAGTTTTAATGACGAGCAGCTGGCACGCTTGATTTATGCCAGTCCCGTCCCCATTATAAGCGGTGTAGGGCATGAGACCGATTTCACCATTGCGGATTTTGTCGCAGACGTTCGCGCACCAACACCCACGGCGGCGGCCGAGCTCAGCTGCACTAGCTGGGCACAAAGTAACGCCGATCTACTAGGGGTATTAAAGCGGTTGCAACAGTCGCAGGCTAGAATACTCGAAAGAGCGAGCTTGCGTTTAGACCGAGCCACTGGGCGTTTGGTCTCACCGCAACAGCGTTTGCGTCAAATGCGACAGCGCTTACAGGTGGCCGAACAGCGGTTACAGTCGTTGTCTCTAACTCTGCGCAAGCAGCAACAGTTGGATCATGCCTGGCATCGACTACAGCGTTGTTTGCCAGACCTGCGTCCGTTCAAACAGCGGGTACAGGATTTGCCCTTGCGTTTGTTACAATCGCAGTCAGCGGTATTGCGACAAAAAAAGCAGGCGCTGCATCAGGCCGAGCAAACATTGCAGGCTTTAAGCCCTACGTCAGTATTAGACCGTGGTTATGCGATTGTGCGTAACCAAAAGGGCGCAATAATTAAAAACTCATTAGACGTAAATGCTAATGAGCATTTACAGGTACAGTTGGCACAAGGTCATCTACTTGTTAAGCTAAAACAAAAGCATGATTTGCTTTAAACAACAACGCTAACTTAATTAGCACAACTTAGAAGGAACCAAACATGGCTTTTACCCTTCCTGAATTACCTTACGCACTTGATGCGTTGGCTCCACATATCTCCAAAGAGACATTGGAATACCACTACGGTAAGCATCACCAAACGTACGTAACTAACTTGAACAACCTAGTCGAAGGCACTGATATGGCCAACGACTCACTCGAAGACATCGTTAAAAAGTCTTCTGGCGGCGTATTTAACAACGCAGCTCAAGTTTGGAACCACACCTTCTACTGGAACAGCCTATCTCCTAACGGCGGTGGCGAGCCAACCGGTGCTCTAGCTGATGCGATTAATGCCAAATGGGGTAGTGTTGATAATTTCAAAGCTGAATTCAACAAATCCGCTGCTGGTAACTTCGGTTCTGGTTGGACTTGGTTGGTGAAGAAAACTGACGGTACATTAGATATCGTTAACACCAGCAATGCTGCTACACCATTGACCACAGACGACGTAGCACTATTGACCTGTGATGTGTGGGAACACGCTTACTACATCGATACACGCAACTCCCGCCCTCAGTATCTAGAAAACTTCTGGAAACTAGTGAACTGGGATTTTGCAGCGAAAAACTTCGGCGCTTAATTAGCCCTTAGTTAATGCATTAAAGCCTCGCTTAAATTAAGCGGGGCTTTTTGCTTTGTGGGCTAGGGAAATTGCTTAGCTAAAATACGACCGTCTATCGGACATTTGGTCTAAAATTGATGAAGTGATACTGTATAGGGTTAAAATACAGAAAATTTGTGTCATATTGTTATAGGAGACAGCATGAGCGACGCTTTTATTTGTGATGGGTTACGTACCCCTTTTGGTCGTTATGGCGGTAGTTTGGCAAATGTACGTGCGGACGACTTAGGTGCCGTGCCGCTGCGCGCGTTGATGGAGCGCTATCCAAATGTCGATTGGACGCAGGTGGATGATGTGTTGTATGGCTGCGCGAATCAGGCTGGCGAGGATAACCGTAACGTAGCTCGTATGTCTGCTTTGTTGGCTGGCTTACCCATTGATGTGCCGGGAATGACGATTAACCGCTTGTGTGGTTCAGGAATTGATGCGATTGGCTCTGCTGCACGAGCTATTCGTGCTGGTGATGCCCAGTTCATATTGGCCGGCGGTGTGGAAAGCATGAGCCGTGCTCCTTTTGTGATGCCCAAAGCCACAGCAGCTTTTAGTCGTGACAATGCGGTGTATGACACAACCATCGGTTGGCGTTTTATTAACCCCGTATTAAAAGCGCAATACGGTGTGGATTCCATGCCAGAAACCGCTGAAAACGTGGCTGATCAATTTAAGATCAGTCGCGAAGACCAAGATGCGTTTGCTTTGCGCAGTCAGCAGCGTACTGCTGCCGCACAGGCTGCTGGCATTTTGGCCGAGGAAATTACCCCTGTTTACATTCCTCAGCGTCGTGGTGATCCTATTTGTGTGGACACGGATGAGCATCCTCGTGAGACCACGCTAGAGGCTTTAGCCAAATTACGTCCCTTTGTGCGTGCAGATGGCACGATCACTGCCGGTAACGCTTCGGGTGTTAACGATGGTGCCGCCGCGTTAATTGTGGCTTCAGAATTCGCTGCAAAACAGCACGGTTTTACCCCCAAAGCACGTGTGGTAGCTATGGTGAATGCTGGAGTTGAACCACGTATTATGGGTATAGGTCCAGAGCCAGCTACCCGCAAACTCTTAAAGCTGACTGGTCTGAGCCTAGATCAAATCGATGTCATCGAACTGAACGAGGCATTTGCTTCACAAGGCTTGGCGGTGTTGCGTGGCCTAGGTTTGGCCGATGATGATCCGCGCGTCAACATCAATGGCGGCGCTATTTCCCTAGGCCATCCATTGGGAGCGAGTGGTTCTCGTCTTGTGATAGCTGCGGTCAATCAATTGCAACGCAGCAAGGGGCGTTACGCGCTTTGTACTATGTGTATTGGTGTGGGACAGGGGATTGCTATTCTTTTAGAGCGTGTTTAATGGTTATGCGCATTATGGGTTTTGAACCATTGTGATAAACCCATAACGGAATATCCCTTTGAGTCGCCTGAGCTTTTCGCAAGTCAGGCGACTTTTTGTTAGACTCTAATGAGGCAGATGTAGAACCGCATCTCCAGCTTGTATCTGTTGTTGTTCAAACCAGCCTTGTTCCATTTCGAGTGCGTATTTAATGGGCACTACAGGACAATGAGACTCTGTACTAAAGGGCTGCATGTGTTCGATATTACTGATCACACCTTGTTGTGTGATAAAAGCAATGCTCAAAGGTAATGGGGTGTTTTTCATCCAAAAGCAAACAGGTAGTTCTTGCTCAAAGACAAAAAGCATACCGTGATCTTTTTCTAGTTGCTGTCGGTACATTAAACCACGCGCACGATCTTTATCTGTTTGGGCTAATTCAGCATATAAGCTGATTTGATTAATTTGTAACGGAATTTTTTTTAATTGCTGGCCTGGTTGGGCATAAAGATCAGAACTCGCAAGAAAAAAAATAAGGCTAGCTAGAAAATAAAAAACAGGGCGAACAGGCCCTGTAAATAAAGAATTCATTTTGATTTTATTAAAAAGTATGAAAGCGCGAGAGGAGTTAGGCTGCGGTAATATTTAACGCCTGTTGACCTTTGGGTCCTTGTGCGACTTCAAATAGGACTCTTTGACCTTCTTTAAGGGTTTTAAAGCCATTCATTTGGATAGATGAAAAATGAGCAAATAGATCTTCGCCTCCATTGTCTGGTGTAATAAAACCAAAGCCTTTGGCATCATTAAACCATTTAACGGTTCCGGAGAATTTTTCAGTATCCGCACTGGCGGTGATGGTATCTGACATGCTAACTGCCTCTCGACGATATAAAAAGAAACTAAATACTAGGAGGGTGTCAGCCTCCTATCATAATCCTCAAGTGATACATAAATGTTACCATTTATCTATCTGGATTAATTCAATCATGCAAAATAACCGGTAATCCCGTCAACTATGGAAATTACCTAGTTTGATTATGAGCGCAAATACGACTGTAGATAAAGAGAAGTTAAAAGCGGAATTAGCGACCACCACACAACCTCCTCCGCTTTATCAAGTCATCATGTTAAATGATGACTTTACAACGATGGAGTTTGTGGTCGCCGTCTTAACCTCCGTGTTTAGAAAGTCAGCGGCAGAAGCTGAGCACATCATGCTGACAATCCACTATCAGGGACGTGGGATCTGTGGGGTTTATCCCAAAGATATCGCGGCCACACGGATACAGCAGGTGCACCACCTCGCTGAACTAGAGCAACATCCCCTGAAGTGTGTGATGGAGCCTGTACCATAAATGGTGCCCAGGTGTGATTTTTTTATGCTCAGTCCCTTTAATTTTTTTCATTTGGCTCTATGATAGAGTAATGAAATTACTTTTGCCGTGAAGGAGGATATATGATCTCCGAAGAATTAGAAGTCAGTCTGCATATGGCTTTTGTTGAAGCCCGTGCTGCGCGCCATGAATTTATCACGGTAGAGCACTTGCTGTTGTCTTTGCTAGATAATGCGGCAGCGGTAGATGTGCTTCGCGCCTGCGCTGCCAATTTGCCCGAATTACGTCAACACTTGCGTAAGTTCGTCGCTGACAATACGCCTGTGATCGAGGGAACCGAAGAGGTTGATACCCAACCTACACTGGGGTTCCAACGCGTTATTCAGCGGGCTATTATGCATGTTTCCTCTAGCTC
>DUNB01000078.1 GCA_012839585.1 Alcaligenaceae bacterium
AGCAAGGTGGAACCACTCCTTTTCCATTCCGAACAGGACAGTGAAACGCCTTAGCGCCGATGATAGTGGGCGTACGCCTGTGAAAGTAGGTCATTGTCAAGCTCTTATACCAAAAACCCCCGCTCGTGATCGAGTGGGGGTTTTTTTATGCCCGCAATATTTGTCCTCGCTTTGTTACGCACTCTCTGATTTAAGCGAAGCAGCTCCTTTCTCTATCTACTTACTGCCATACTAGCGCAAGTAGCTCACCATCAAAATAGCTCACTTACTTGCCTACGCGCTCTCCGGTTTAAACGAAAGGCGCTTCTTGTTATCTATTGCTGCGATGCTATTGAAGGCAGCTCACCTTCACGAGACCACCTAGCTTGTCAGGCTCTTTAATTTAAATGAAGCTTGTCACACGCTCTCTCATTTAAATGAATCTGCTCTCTATTGCCGTCTTATGGGCGAAAGCAGCTTATCTTTCATCTCCTACGTAGTTCTTGTCACGTGTTCTCCGGTTTAAATAAGGGAGGCCTTTGTCTATTCATTGTTGTCATGCACGCAAGCTGCTAACCATGGATAGTGCATCTAATTATGCAGAACTTCATTTTTATGCTCTAAGCTGTTGTGTTATTCATTAATAAAACTTATTAAAAAATAATAAAAAATAGCTTATGTTAATATATAGTGATCTTAGTTATTAAAGAGAGCTATGTCTACTACTACACCATATAAAACAGCACTTCGTACGATTCATATTCCAGGGCAAGAGCCTTTGGAAATTTTCACTTTGCTTGATAGGCAACAGTACTATGATCCGCTCGGTGCTGCGGAGCGTTTGGGTATTTGTTCTGCGGCTTGGCCGCTGTTTGGTATGCTTTGGCCTTCGGGGCTTCAGCTTGCAATTAAAATTGCAAAAAAACCAGTAGATCCTACCCAGCGTATTCTGGAAATTGGTTGTGGTTTGGGCTTGGCAAGCATGACGGCACATCGCTTAGGTGGGAATGTGACCGCCAGCGATCGCCACCCTTTAGCTAGTCGTTTTATGGCAAAAAATTTAAAAAACAATCAATTGCCTAAAATGCCTTTTCGTTATGGACAATGGGGAAGAACTGAACCGGTGTCATTGACGGATACTGGGTCGCCTATATTGTCTGATCGTTACGATTTGATTATGGGCAGTGACTTACTCTATGATCCGAGCAGTCCCGGGCAGGTTGCTGAGTTTATTCATCAACATGCTGCGGCTAAATCAGAGGTTTGGGTCATGGATCCCAATCGAGGCTACAGAAACCGCTTCACCAGAAAAATGGCTAAATACGGTTTTGACTTAAGCGAAAATAAAAAAATCCAGCGCCCATTTCAATATAGTGAAATGGACGAGGCGGAGCCTTATTCAGGACGCTTTTTACTATACAAACGCGATGTAAGCGGCGATCTCAATGCGCTAGCTTAATGGGTATCTGGGTGTTTGCTTTCTAATAGGGCTTTTAAGGCAATAGTGATAAGCGCCATGCTGGCTAATAATAAGGCAGCACTAAAAGCACCTACAACCTTATGGTCATCATTTAGCTGTTCGACCAAGAGAGCTAAGGTTAAGGTTTGGCCACGAATGGCGCCGGATACTACCGATACGGCTCCGAATTCACCAATCGCACGCGCATTACTTAGAATTACGCCGTAGAGCAGGCCCCATTTAATTTTAGGTAGGGTGACATGGTAAAAAATCTGCCAACCCGTAGCACCTAAGGTTAAAGCGGCTTGTTCTTGGTCCGAGCCTTGCTCTGCCATTAAGGGAATTAAGAGTCTGGCGATAAAAGGGCTGGTGACAAACAGGGTCACCATGATTAGCCCGGGCCAAGCAAACATCAGCTGTATATCATACGTCGATAACCACTGACCGAAATAGCTTTCTGCGCCGTAAACCACTAGATAACAGAGGCCGGCAACCACAGGGGAAGTGGCGTATGGAATATCGATTAAGGTCATCAACAACTGGCGACCTTTAAAGCGATAATGGGTGACACACCAAGCCAACAGCACACCAAAGACCAAATTAACGGGGACACTAATCGCAGCAACCAATAGGGTTAGACGAATGGCGTGCCCCATGTCTGAGTCGGTCAGTGCTTCCCAAAAGCCGCTAAAACCTTGGCTAAAAGCTTGGCTTACGATAAGCAGCAATGGTAGGACGAGCAATAAAAAGACAATACCAAGGCTTATGGCAATCAGGCCGCGTTGCAAAGAGGTAGTAGGGCTTTTCATGATTAGTGTTTTTTATTGAATAAGCGGTTTTGTGCGACTTGCAAACCAAATAGCAGTAGCAAAGAGGTCGCTAAGACTACAGAGGCAATTGCAGCGGCAGAGGCATAGTCATATTCCGCCAATCGTACAAAAATCATCAAAGAGGAAACCTCAGTCTGATAGGGCGTATTACCGGCGATAAAAATGACGGCTCCAAATTCACCTAAACAGCGAATAAAGGCCTGAGAAGCTCCAGTAATGAGACCGGGCATGAGGATGGGCAAGATGACGTAATAAAAATTTTGCCAAGGGCGTGCCCCCAGTGTTTCAGCCGCTTCTTCTAGCGAACTATCTAGGTTTTCAATCAAAGGCTGCACAGAACGCACAATAAAGGGCAGGCTAGTAAAGCACATCGCCAAAACAATACCTGTCCAAGTAAACGCAATTTTGATGCCAAACAGTGCAAAATATTGCCCGATCCAACCATTTTGAGCAAAAAGGGTGGCTAGAGTAAGTCCAGCCACAGCGGTAGGTAGAGCAAAAGGTAAGTCGATCAGACCATCTACGATACGCTTACCTGTGAACTCATAACGGCTTAATACCCACGCAAGCAGCACGCCAATGAGGCTAACCAGTAGCGTTGATGCCAAGGCGGCACTAACCGTGGTTTTATAACTAGCTAAAACGCGTGGATGACTAATGGCCGCCCAGTATTGTGCTGCACTCATGTCGCTGACGTACATAAATAGCGCAGACAAGGGCAGCAAAATAACTAAGCTGATATAGAGAACGCTGACGCCTAGACTAAGCCCAAAGCCGGGTAAGACGGCTTTTTGCTCAACCAGACGCCAGTTAAAGGTAGTGCTAGACATAGGTAGTGGTAATAAGTGAAGACGTGATTATCTAGCTAGCAGTTGATCTAACACACCACCGGAGGCAAAGTGAGTCTCTTGAATTTGGTCCCAGCTACCGAGTACTTCGGTAGGGTTAATCAAGCGCACCTCGGGTAGGGTTGTTTTGACACTTTTATCATGCACACGATAGTTGTAGCGACTTAATAGCTCTTGTGCTGGCGTGGCATAAAGGTAGTTTAGGTAGGCTTTTGCCAGATCATCGCTTTTTTGACGAGCGGTAACTTTATCCACTACTGCCACTGGGAATTCGGCGAGCACACTAACTGGTGGCACAATAATTTGAAAGTCTTGGGCTTTGAATTCATCGCTGTTGGCAATATTAACCACTTCGGATTCGAAAGTTAGCAGTGCATCACCTTGATCATTGTTCGCAAAAGCGACGGTGGCACCACGCCCACCTGTAGGGAA
Organism: Alcaligenaceae bacterium; assembly: GCA_012839585.1. Taxonomy (GTDB): domain Bacteria; phylum Pseudomonadota; class Gammaproteobacteria; order Burkholderiales; family Burkholderiaceae_B; genus Paenalcaligenes. The sequence continues at coordinate 3,549 of DUNB01000078.1, forward strand.
GTTTTCTACGTTACCCAACAGCTTTTTCACGAAGTCTTTGGTTTTGGCCTCATCACCACCAAATTGTTCATTAGCAAATAACCATGCCCCTAAATAGCTGTAACGTGCGTTACCTGAGGTTTTAGGGTTCGGGAATACGATCTTTACATCTTCACGTACCAAATCATCCCAGTTCTTAATGTTTTTTGGGTTGTCTTTGCGTACTAAAAAGGCAATGGTGCTGAAATAAGGAGAGGCATTATTAGCAAACTGCTGCTGCCAATCTTTGGCAACAAAACCACGTTTTGCTAAAACATCGATATCGGTAACCTGGTTAAAAGTCACGACATCGGCCTTAAGGCCTTGCATGATGGCTTGTGCCTGGCGTGAAGTGCCCGCATGGGACTGCTCTATTTGAATGTCTTGCCCGTTTTCTTGTTTCCAGTGCTGTACAAACAGTGGGTTGTATTCAGCGAATAGCTCACGCGCAATATCATAAGAGGCATTCAAAAGTTTATCGGTTTGAGCAGAGGCCTGTAGTGGAACGGCAGCAACTAGACCAATTAACGCTAAACGAGAGACAACAGGCTTCAACATAACGGACATCCTTTATAGATACGGATCAAATAGAGATTACGTCCTATTGTGCAGAGTCTCTTTATATGCGTAAACGATGTATTTCTTTTTTGCTTATGCTTTTATGATCTATTTGCTTATTCTTAAAGCATATAAAGAATGGGTTTGATATGCCATAGAATAAAGCTGTTCCTACGCTTTTTACTGAAAGTCATGTCTATTACCGTCCAGCACATTTCTCGTCGTTTTGATGACTACCAAGCTCTAGACCAAATCTCTTTGGCCATAAATTCCGGAGAGCTCGTAGCCTTATTGGGTCCGTCGGGCTGTGGAAAAACGACGTTATTACGTATTATTGCCGGCCTAGAGTCTGCGGACTCTGGACGAATTATTCTAGATGGCCAAGACACGACCAATGTACCGGTACGCGAACGAGGAATTGGTTTTGTATTTCAAAATTACGCTCTTTTCCCTTCGATGACCATTGCGGATAATATTTCCTTTGGTTTGCGCATGCTGCCTAAGGCCGTACGACCCAGTAAACAAAGCATCAAACAAACCGTGTCGGATTTACTCGATTTGATCCAGCTTTCAGGTTTGGCGGATCGTTATCCTGCTCAGTTGTCCGGTGGTCAGCGCCAGCGCGTGGCTCTTGCACGTTCCCTCGCCGTAAAGCCCAGAGTGTTATTACTTGATGAGCCTTTTGGGGCCTTAGACGCCAAAGTTCGCAAAGAGCTACGCCAGTGGCTACGTGAACTCCATCACGAATTAAAAATCACAAGTGTATTTGTGACCCATGATCAAGATGAAGCGGTAGAGGTGGCGGATCGGATTGTAGTCATGAATAAAGGGCATGTAGAACAGGTCGACACACCTAGACAGCTCTTTGCCCAACCTGCCACAGCTTTTGTGCGTGATTTTTTGGCAGCTTAGGTCCTAGTTTTCCCTAGTCGGCATAGTTGTTTCTTTGTGGTAAGTTTGATAAGTACTTGTAACAGGAGACAGTCATGCCGAGAGAATCGTCGGTTTATACTTACGAGTGTCAGGTCTGTCGTTGGAAAAAAAACATGAGAACGCAACGAAATAGGCCTACCATTACAGGGGCTGAACTGACACATTGTCCGCAATGTCGTAATGAAAAAATTAATTTCTATAAAAGAAAGCCACGTCTAGAGCGCTGGCTAGAAGGGCTTTAACAACAATCTATAGAGCAACTAGGTGCTGATTTATTTTGCGACACTTTCTGTGAAAAAATGCCAAAACTTGGACTTTATCCGGTTTTGGCATTTTTTTATATGATGTGTTTGATGCGATTAAAAATAGATCAATAATGACGCGTCTTAATCGATTAGAGCGCTAGTTGTAACTCTTGCCTTAGTTCTACTAGTAGCCGATCTTTTTCCGACTTTTCATAAGCGCGTGCTGTTCCACCCCAAACGGGCTGGGGCCAAGCAGCATCAGTGGTGTGTCGTGCAATGATATGTTGGTGTAGTTGGGGCACCATGTTGCCTAATGCCGCTACATTCATTTTATCTGCTTGAGTATAAGCAGCGAGCTTTTCTGCCACCCAGCTGGATTCCTGCCAAAACTGTTGTTGGTCTTGAGCTGATAGTTCGTATATCTCACGTATATCTGAAAGACGGGGGACTAAAATTAACCATGGGTAACGACTATCATTCATCAAAAGAACGTCGCATAAGCTAAGTTTGCCAACATAAAAAGTATCGTTGGCAAGAACTGGATGAAGTTGATACATGACGGGGCGCCTACCAAAAAATAATAAAGTAACTGATCTTAGGTTAAATATGGTCTTTTGAATCAAAAGGCTTGTTTGATAGAACGGGTTAAGGCGACTCTAAGGTCAAGTTCATGTTGTACTCAAAACGCTCCGGACTATAGAGCATTTCAGCATAATTCACTGGTTTTTTATTTGTGTTAATAAAAATACGTCTGAGCTTCAAAAGCGGGCTGCCAACAGAAACCTTTAATAAAGGTGCGGTTTCTTCATTTGCTAAGGTGCAAGTGATGGTTTGATGCACATGCAGTATGTTGTGTCCTGCCTTTTGAATTAAGTGAATTAACGCTGTTTTTTCGAGATCTTCTTCTGTATAAGTCGTACCGATTTCTTTCAACACATGGCTAGTAGAGATGGAGAAAGGCGTGTCTTTGTAGTAACGAACTCGAACGGCACGCTGTATCGTGGAATTCAGAGGGATTTGTAATTGTTGACTGACCCAAAGCCCTGCCTTTTTATATTCGAACTGCTTAACCTCGACTGAGGTCTCCAAGTCTATAACGGTTAGGTTACTCATCAAGGCTTGGATGTTGGCTTGTATTGGGGTGTGAAGTAACTCTGTACTTTTTCTTTTTTTCACAAAAGTACCTTTACCTCTTTTTCGCTCCACTAAGTCTTCGTCAGCCAATTCATTGAGTGCTCTTTTGGCTGTAATTCGACTCACTCCATAAGCCTGTGTTAGCTCAGTTTCTGAAGGCAGCAGCGTACCAGGTTGGTATGTCCCATTTAGAATGCTCTCTTTCAAAATGACGTAAAGCCGATGATAAAGAGGGAGCGGAGAGTCGTTGTTGCTCAGTGCATAGTTATTCATAAGTGTTTGTTTTTATGAGTGTTAACGTGTTTTTCTACCATAAGCAGGGGTAATCCCCAGTGTATCATGATTGGCATGTTGATATAACGTTATGACTTTATAGGGATTGAAAACGGAGAGACAAATGCAAACATCCACAATGACCGCCCGAGAAATGTATGAAAATATTAAAAATAATCCGGTTCGGCCACGTTTTGGCTTTGGTAAAAAACCAATTCTAATTCATATTGATTTGCAGAATTCGTATACGCAAGTAGGGACTTATCCGACTGCTTACGAAACGAATCCTGAACAGTTGAACTATGTGAATGCGTTAACAACTGCATTTAGAGAGCAGAATTTACCCGTTGTTTGGACCTACGTGGCCTATATGGAGTCGGGTGAGGATTGTGGGGTATGGGGAACAAGAACAGATACGCCTGACTCACTACAAAATATAAAAGTTGGTTCTAAGCGCTCAGAGCTTGATGAACGTCTAGATGTCGATCGGGTAAAAGATATCATCATCAATAAGCGGATGGCTTCGGCTTTTTTTGAAACGCACTTACGGTCTTTAATGACTTGGCATCAATGCGACTCCGTCATATTAACCGGGGGCTCAACCTCAGGTTGTGTGCGGGCGACAGCGGTAGATGCGCTATCGTGTGGTTACAAGGTAGCTGTTGTAGAAGAGTGCGTTGCCGATAAACATGAAAGTCCACATTTTGCTAGTTTGTACGATTTGGCTGTTAAGTACGCAGATGTGGTGTCGTACCAAGAGGTAATGGATCACTTAAAAGTAAGGGGTTAAGCGATGAATTACGAGCTCCAATCTGATCCTAATTACTATAGTTACCTTCCTTATGTGGGGCGCCCAAAAATTGAATGGCCAAATGGAGCCCGCATTGCCGTTTGGGTCGCGCCGAACATTGAGTTTTATGAGTTAAACCCACCGAATAACCCACAGCGGAAACCCTGGCCTAGGCCTTACCCAGATGTCTTATCGTACTCTCATCGAGATTATGGCAATCGGGCTGGCTGGCAGCGCATGATGGCTGCGATGGATGAGTTTGGGTTTAGAGGGTCTGTTTCATTAAATGTGGCACTTTGTGAGCATCACCCCGAGATTATCCAGGTTTGTGCTGATAGAGGGTGGGAGTTCTATTCACATGGCATTTACAACACGCGCTATACCTATGGCATGAGCCCAGAGCAAGAGCGCGCCATTATCCAAGATTCTAAAAAGACCATCATGAAGCATACGGGGCAGACCTTAGCAGGGTGGTTAGCTCCAGCTCTCTCAAATAACATTTGGACAATGGACTTATTGGCTGAAGAAGGCCTGCTTTATACCTGCGACTTATTTCATGATGATCAGCCAACGCCATTGCATGTAAAAAATGGGCGTCTAATTAGCGTGCCTTATTCCTTAGAGCTGAATGATACGATTGCCTACAACTCAAACAAAAGTACTCCGCGCTATTACGCTGAAATGATTAAACGGCAGTTTGACCAGCTCTACAAAGAAGGTGAGCAAAGCGGAACGGTCATGTGTATACCGTTACACCCTTACTTAGTGGGGCAGCCTCATCGAATTGAGGCTTTTTCTGACGCTTTAGCTTATATCGCTGGACATGAAAAAGTGTGGTTAGCCACAGGGCGTGAGATAGCAGAACATTATTACCAGCATTACTTTGACGCGGCACTAAGCGCCAGCTTAGCAAACGTCAAGTAACGGTAAGGAGCATGAGTATGAGTTTGCCTGACGATTATTTAGTTTACCCGCACCGCCAATATGGCATGGACCATGAGCGCTATGAGTGGTCAGACCTATTTAAAAGACCGAAGGTGTTATGGCCCAATCAGGCCCGAGTCGCACTTTGGGTTATGCCTATTTTGCAATGGTTTCCACTGACTTCTGCTGAGGCTCCTTTTCGTGCCCCAGGTGGTTTAACGATGCCATATCCTGATTTGCGTCACTATACGAACCGTGATTACGGCAATAGGGTTGGGATATTTCGTTTGTTGGCATTGTTAAAAGAATTGAATATCAAAGGGTCCGTCGCGATTAATAGTGCCATTGCACAACGTTATCCCGAATTGGTTCAACACTTACTGCAGCACGATATGGAGTGGATCGCCCATGGTGTAGATATGGGAACTGTGCACTATAGCGGTATGAAAAATGAGGCTGAGATCATTCATGAGGCTGTAACCAGCTTGCGTCGTATTTCTGGCCAACCGATTCAGGGCTGGCTATCGCCCGGTCGCTCTCAGTCCGAAGAGACCATGGATTTGCTAGCGCAGCAGGGGGTGCAGTATAGCTGTGACTGGGCAAATGATGACTTGCCGTACGAGATGAGGGTTGCCCAAGGTAAGCATTACTCCATGCCTTTAGCTTTTGAAACGGATGACCGAGTTGTACAGCTGGAGCTTTTCCAAACACCAGAGCAGTGGGCTCAGCAGCAAAAAGACCGTTTTGATGTCTTGTGGAAAGAGTCTCTGCAGTATGGAGGACGCGTAATGAGTGTACCGTTACATGCTTGGGTCAGTGGAGTGCCTTACCGCTTGAGTGCAGTACGTGAGGTGCTGGAATACATCATGCAACACGAGGGGGTTTGGGCGGCAAATGGGGCTGAGATTTTGCAGGCATTTACGCATGCAAAGGAAGAGTAATGAAAAGCGCTCATGTAAATAAAGCCCGAACGATGTTCGATAAAATTTGGGAAAGGCATAGCATCGTAAGCCTACCCGATGGGCCGACCTTGCTCTACATTGATCGTGACATTATTCACGAAGGGTCTTTCCATGCTTTCTCACAGCTACAAAATAGAGAGCTGTCAGTGCGTAGACCTGAGCAGGTGATGGGGGTGCCCGACCACTATGTGCCGACGCGAGCACGTACAGCCGAAGGGGCTGCTACAGAAGAAATCGGACAAATGATTCGCACATTCGACAGTAATATGCGCAAATCAAAAACACAGTACTTCCCTCTAGAAGATATTCGTCAAGGAATTGTACATGTCGTAGGACCAGAGCAGGCGTTTAGCTTACCAGGGCAAATTATTGTTTGTAGTGATAGCCATACCTCAACACATGGGGCATTAGGAGCCATTGCTTTTGGAATAGGCCAGTCAGAAAATGCCCATGTGTTAGCAACGCAGACTCTTTGGCAGTATCGACCAAAAGTTATGCGGTTACGGGTAACAGGACAGTTGCAGCCGGGAGTAGGGGCTAAGGATCTGATTTTATATATTATTTCAAAAATTGGAACGGCTGGCGCTACGGGTTATGCCATTGAATATGATGGTGAGGTGATTCAGTCCCTAAGTCTAGAGGCCCGATTGACCCTATGCAATATGTCGATTGAAGCGGGTGCTCGCTGTGGCATGGTAGCTCCTGACGAAAAAACCTTTGCTTATCTAAAAGGACGGCGCTGGGCCCCTAAAGGAGAGCTCTGGACACAAGCCGTTGAGGATTGGCGCTCACTGACGAGTGATGAAGGAGCCGAGTTCGATGCCTATCTTGAAATAGATGGCCATCAAATTGCTCCGATGGTGACCTGGGGCACGAGTCCCGAGGATGCCTTGGGGGTTGATGAGTTTATCCCTAAATTAAGTGCTTATCACTCAGAGGAACGTAGAAAAAGTGTAGCTGACACGTTGATCTATATGGGACTAGAGCAAGGGCAGCCATTACAAGATATCAAAATTGACTATGTGTTCATCGGGTCGTGCACTAACAGTCGTATTGAAGACTTACGTGCTGCTGCTGAAATATTAAAAGGAAAAAAAGCAGTGGTACCAGGGCTAGTGGTTCCTGGGTCAGGGTTGGTAAAAGCTCAAGCTGAAAAAGAAGGGCTTGATCAGATTTTTATTGGGGCAGGATTGGAGTGGGCACAACCGGGCTGCTCAATGTGTGTGGCGATGAATGGAGACATTGTGCCTGCGGGTAAACGGTGCGCCTCGACTTCAAATAGAAATTTTCGTGGGCGGCAGGGACCTGGTTCTCGCACCCATTTAATGAGTCCTGCGATGGTAGCTGCAGCGGCGGTAACGGGAAAAGTGACTGATATACGTCAGTTTATTAAGGAGTCATCATGCGGGCATTTACCACACTGACAGGTGTTGCAGCTGTGATACCGGGTAAAAACATTGATACGGATCAGATTATTCCAGCTCGATTTTTAAAGTTGGCTAGAGGGCAAGGACTCGATAAGGCTCTGTTTCATGATTTACGTTTTACCGAAAACGGGCAGAAAAAGGAGTTTGTTTTAAACCAACCTCCTTTTGATCGGGCTGAAATATTAATTGTGGATCAAAACTTTGGTTGTGGGTCTTCGAGAGAGGCTGCGGTTTACGCCTTAGACGAGTTTGGGATTAGAGTCATAATCGGCCCAGAGTTTGGCGATATTTTTCATAATAACTGCTTGAAAAATGGCATATTGCCAATTGTTTTGTCTGAAAAGCAGTGTGATGAGCTAACGCAAATGCTTTCGAAGCATACAGAGCCTTTAATTACGGTGTCTTTAAAGGAGCAGTTAGTTTGTTCTGAATTAATGGAGAAGCCACTTTCTTTTCAAATTGATGCCTTTTGGAAAACGTGTTTGTTAAAAGGGATTGATGACTTAACGTTGACGCTTTCAATGATGGATCAGATTGAGAAATTTGAGCGTGACTATGGGGAGCAGTTCCCTTGGCAGAAAATAACACAGTAACTATTGACTGGGGTTCTACTTAGGAGAGAGACATGAAAGTAAAAAAAGCCAAGGAACTCAATACTGATATTAATGTGGACGTTGTTATTGTGGGAGCAGGGGCTGGGGGGCTTAGTGCCGCTTTAGCCGCCTCAGAACAAACATCGAGTGTATTGGTTTTAGAGCGTAATGAGACACCGTTAGGAAACACCTCTTTGTCCGCTGGCCTTATTCCTGCTGCGGGAACTCAATTGCAAAAAGAAAAAGGCATAGTGGATAGTGCTGAAATTTTTGCTCAGGATTTGATTAAAAAAGCGAAAAATCAAAATGATGAGAAGGTCGTAAAAGCGATTGCTCAGGCTTCAGGTGCAACGATTGATTGGCTTGTGAATGAAAAAGGATTAGCACTGCATTGTATTGATGATTTTACTTATCCTGGACATTCCGTTTGTCGTATGCACGGACCGAAAAGTCAGTCCGGAATGGATCTACAGCATATGCTTTTAAATGCCGTGGAAAAAGCAGGTGTTGATTTACTAACAGAAGCGACCGTAGAACATCTTTATGTGGATGAAGAGCAGCATATTGTAGGGGTTGATTTTTATAGACCGGATGGCTCTTTTGAGCAGGTTGGGTGCAATACATTAATTTTAGCTTGTAATGGTTTTGGGGCAAACACAGCTTTAGTTGAAAAATATATTCCAGAGATGCGGGATGCGGAATATTGTGGATTTGAGCTCAGTGCAGGACACGCTCTTGAGTGGGGGTTAGCGCTAGATGCGAGTTTGGCTGATTTAGGAGCCTATCAAGGACACGCTTCTGTTTCTGTCACACATAAGGCGCTACTAACCTGGGCAGTTATAGCGCAGGGAGGCATTCAGGTGAATGCCGATGCCAAGCGTTTCTCCAATGAAATGAATGGTTATTCAGAGCAAGCATCTTTAGTATTAAAGCAGCCTAACCAGCAAGTTTGGAATATTTATGATGAACGATGCGAGCAGTCTGCTTTGCATTTCCAAGAGTATAGAGACCTTAAAGACGCCGGAGCAATTAAAGAGGCTGAGAGCATCGAGCAATTAAGCGAAATAACTGGATTGAGCTTATCAGCATTAAAGCAAACGCTAGAGGAATTAAAGCTCTATACAGACAAGCCAGATGTTTTTGGGCGTGTTTTTGCTGAGCCGATGTTAAAAGCCCCTTATCGTGCTGCGTTAGTCACAGCTGGGTTATTTCACACTCAAGGAGGACTTGAGGTCAATACAGAAGCAAGAGTGTTGAAAAAGGATAAAACACCTTTTGCTAATTTATTTGCAATAGGAGGAGCTGCGCGAGGGTTAAGTGGGGCCGAGGCCTCAGGCTATTTGTCAGGTAACGGGTTGTTATCCGCAGTCGTTTTAGGTCGCATCGCTGGACAGGTAGCAGCAGGGCAGTGTGTTAGAACATACCAATAGGAGATAGACAATGAAATCGATAAAAAAACACGCATTCGATCGTCGTGACTTTATTAAGTTAGGGGCAGCAGGAGCAACGTTAACGATGATGCCTGGCATTTTAAAAGCCAGTACTCCACCAGTCATAAAAATAGGCGTGTTACAGCCTGTAACGGGTGCTTTGGCTATGGATGGTGAGTTTGGTCGTCTAGGAGCTGAGCTTGCTATTCAAAACATTAATGAAAGTGGCGGAATCAAGGCTCTGGGCGGTGCTAAATTAGAAATGGTTTTTGCTGATGCTCGATCCAGTCCCGAGGTAGCCGTTCAAGAGGTTGAGAAACTACATAGCCAAGGCGTTGTTGCAATCGTTGGCGGGTTTGCCAGCCCCATCTGCTTGGCTGCAAGTCAAGCGGCATCTCGACACAACTTGCCTTACATCGTGGATGTGGGGGTCGCAGATCAAATTATTGAGCGTGGACTTAAAAACACATTCCGTTTTAGTCCAGGGTTTTCTCGGGTGACAGAAACCGCGGTGAATAACCTTGTCACACTGAATAAGGAAGCTGGCAGTCCTGCGAAAACTATCGTGTTAGTCCATGAAGATGGATTGTTTGGGTCTGGCTTAGCTAAATTAATGGCGAATGAGCTGCCTAAACATGGGTTTGAAATACTTGACTCCATTGCCCATCCTACCCCAGCACGTGATATGTCTAACGTGGCCTTACGTATTCGATCTTTACGTCCAGACTTAATTATTCCCTCATCCTACTATGGGGAAACAGTGTTGTTGATGCGTACGTTACAGCAGCAACGTGTGAAATTTAAAGGGGTTTACTCTGTACTAAATGGTGCCGCCTCAAATATGCGTTTCGTGAAAGAGTTCCCTGAGGCAGCTGAAAACATTATGGATTGTAACCACTGGGATGATCCGCATAAGGCACGAGCCGTGGCTCTCAGGAAGCAAGTGGCTGATCTGAACAAAGGCTGGAACTATAACATTCCTCTTAATTACTCGTGTGTGTTGCTGCTGGCTGATGCCATCGAAAGAGCCGCATCGATAGAGAGTGATGCTGTGATCGATGCTTTAAGCAATTCGAGTTTTGCAGATCACGTGATGACATATGGTCCTACCAAATTTGAAAATGGTCAAAATGTCGGGGCAGCTCCTGTCGTGACTCAGGTTCAAGGTGGGGATATCAAGGTGGTTATGCCTGAAGAGTTTGCCAATGCAAAAGCCGTGTTTCCGGTTGTAAGTTAACCGTCTTTACTCGTGGCGCACTATATAGTGCGCCACTCACTTTGATCGGGTTTGTTATGTATTCGATGAGTATTGTTATAGAGGCAGTTATTAATGGATTGCTAACGGGATCTGTATATGCCTTGATTGCATTGGGGCTGACGCTAGTTTATGGCGTTTTGCATATCATTAACTTTTCTCATGGGGCTATGCTGGCATTAGCAATGTATCTGGTTCTTAGTATTAATGAGTACTTTGGATTAGATCCATATTTGCAAATACCTATCCTAGTTCCTTTTTTGTTTTTTTTAGGGTATTTCATACAGAGATTCATAATTAGTCCGGGCAGTCATGGCAAGGATGAGAATATACTATTAATAACTCTAGGTATATCTATAGTTATTGAGAATGTTCTGCTGGCTATTTATCGATCTGATGTTAGATCAATACAAACAGAATACTCATTTAATGTTTTTGAATTAGGTCCTTTCATTTTATCTCAAGCAAGAGTTTTTGGAGCTCTTGGTTCTTTTATTACAGCGTTTATTCTGTGGTTCTTTTTGTTAAAAACAGATACTGGGCGTGCAATTAGAGCTGTGTCAAAAGAAAAATTGGGGGCGCATTTGGTGGGGATTCGTGTTCAACATATTTATGCGGTAACTTTTGGGATTGGTTTTGCTTGCTTGGCGATTGCTGCCAGCCTACTGCTTCCTTCTTTTTATGTCAGTCCTAATGTGGGTGGTGCCTTCGTATTAGTTGCATTTACCGTAGTTGTTCTTGGCGGAATGGGATCTATTCCTGGTGCTGTTTTAGGTGGTTTGATCATTGGGGTGATCGAAAGTTTAAGTGGGCTTTTCTTAGGGGAAAGCTTAGGTCAAATTGGCATTTTCATAACTTTTATATTAGTTTTGCTTTTTAGACCTACCGGGTTGTTTGGAGCCAAGGCATGAATATAAGATCATATTTTTCTATTTTGATTTTAGGATTGTTATTTTTTTTCGTGCCTCTTGTTTGGCAATCAAACGAGCTTAATAACTTTCTCATATACACCATTATTATCGCTTTAGGCGCGACTGGATGGAATTTGCTAGGGGGTATAGCAGGTCAAACCTCATTTGGTCATGCTGCATTCTTTGGGGTAGGGGCTTACGCCACTAGCTTATGGCAGATTAATTTGGGGATGGGCGCTTGGTCTGGCTTCTTTTTAGCAATAGGAGCAGGCGCGCTGGTTGGATGGGTTATAGGCTATTTGTCTTTTAGAGCTGGACTGCGTGGCTCCTACTTTGCGCTTGTGACCTTAGCGTTTGCTGAAGTGCTTCGTGTTCTTTCAAACTCCTTCTCATTTACAGGTGGTGCCGCCGGTAAGCTGTTAGAAATCAAGTTGGGATTCATGAATTTCCAGTTTGAAAGTCGTTTGCATTTTTACTGGATTGTTTTGTTTGTAATGATGGTGGCTTTGCTCTTGGTGTCGTGGTTGGTGCGCTCTCGCTTTGGAGCTCAGCTTATTGCAATCCGTGAAAATGAAGAGGCTGCTAAAGCTTTAGGTGTCGACACCTTTACACGAAAACTGCAGGCGATTTCTTTATCTGGGGCAATCACGGCTTCAGCAGGCGCCTTGTATGTGCAGTATTTTCTCTACATTGATCCGATATTGGTTTTCGGTCCAAAAGTTTCGATAGAAGTTTTACTAGCAACGATGGTGGGTGGACTAGGAACGGTGTTAGGGCCTCTAGTGGGAGCTCTTGCGTTGCATACTTTAGGTGAAGTCGTGAAGCTTTTCACCGGAGGGGTGCCAGGTGTTGATGTAGCGGTATATGGTGCTGTTTTGGTTATCGCCGTTTGTTTTATGCCTCGAGGATTATTGAGTTTGGTCGAGAGGTATCAGTTACGTCGTCAATCAATAAAATAAGGGGCAAACATGCTGGAGGTAGAGAACATTACGATGCGTTTTGGGGGGCTGGTAGCGGTAAACCAAGCGTCCCTAAAGGTAAAGCAGGGTTCGATTACAGGGCTGATAGGGCCTAACGGGGCGGGGAAAACCACTTTGTTCGCCATTATTTCTGGTTTCTTGCGTCCGACAGAAGGCGTCATTCGTTATTTAGGCCAAGATATTACGCAGCGACCTACTCATTTGCGAGCACAAGACGGTGTGGCTCGTACATTTCAAATCGTACAGCCTTTTGCTGGTTTGAATGTTTTGGAAAACATTGTAGTCGGTGCTTTCCTACGTCATAAGAGCCGCAATGAAGCAGAACAAGTTGCAAAGCGTATTGCTAAACAGGTCGGGTTGGAGAAGGACTTGTATCGTCCTGCTCATGGTTTGACTGTAGCTGGGCGTAAGCGCCTAGAGTTAGCTCGAGCTTTAGCGACAGGGCCAAAGATTTTGCTGTTAGACGAGGTTCTGGCAGGTTTAAACCCTTCGGAAATACGAGATATTTTGCCCGTCATCCTGCAAATCAGAGATTCCGGAATCACGATATTAATGATTGAGCACGTAATGCAAGCCGTGGTGAGTCTCTGTGATGACGTTTATGTTTTATCTCAGGGAAAAATGATTGCTCATGGCGATCCGGCTGAGGTTGTGTCGGATACGGCTGTAATAGAAGCGTATCTAGGTCATGGTGCTGCAGGGCGTTTAACTAAACAGAAAGAGGAAGTCCATGCTTCAAATTAAAGATCTGCATACTGGGTATGGAAAAACAGAGGTTCTACGGGGAGTTAGTTTAGACGTCGGTGATAAAGAGGTTGTTGCGGTTTTAGGATCTAACGGGGTTGGAAAAACAACGTTAAACATGGTGTTGTCAGGGGTGCTGCCAATTTGGTCGGGGTCCATTATTTTTAATGGTGAGCCTTTGCCTAAAAATGGGCAGGATATTGTGGCAGCAGGCTTAATCCAAGTACCTGAAGGCAGAAAAATATTTCCAAACCTATCAATTAAAGAGAATTTACTGTTAGGAGCCTATAAACGGGGGAAGCCACGTCTATCCCAAAACTTAGATTACGTCTTTGAGACCTTTCCCCGCTTACTTGAGCGGTCAGAGCAGCTAGCGGGCACTTTATCGGGGGGAGAGCAGCAGATGTTAGCCATAGGAAGAAGTCTGATGGCCGAGCCGTTGTTTCTAATTATGGATGAACCGTCTCTTGGGCTATCCCCTCTTATGGTTGAAGAGATGTTTACATTGATTAATCAGCTGCACGCAGATGGGTTACCTATCATGCTCGTAGAGCAAAATGTTGTGCAATCGTTAGAGCATGCTTCACGTGCTTATATTTTAGAGAACGGAAAAGTGGCCATTTCTGGTGATGCTAAATCCGTCAGTGAGAATCCCGTTTTGCGTAAAACATACTTAGGTATGTAGTTTTTCTTAAAAGGAATCGACGTGAGCTTAAAACAGTTATTAACCCAAAAAGAATTAATTGTCGCAGCGGGAGTCTATGACGCATTTAGCGCTTTAGTGGCATCTCAGCATGATTTCAAAGCGCTTTATGTTTCTGGTGCTGGTATTGCATATACCCGCTTAGGACGACCTGATATTGGCTTAGTCAGCATGACGGAAGTGGCAGAAACGGTAGCTCTCATTAGTGATCGAGTAGATACCCCGTTAGTGGTTGATGCGGATAATGGATATGGAAATGCTTTAAACGTACAGCGTTGCGTTCGGTATTTTGAGCGAGCAGGAGCTCAGGCCCTACAGTTTGAGGACCAAAGCATGCCGAAGCGCTGTGGTCATCTACAAGGAAAAACGATTATTTCAGCGCAGGAAATGGTAGGGAAAATTAAAGCTGCTGTCGATGCTAGGCAATCAGAAAATTTACTGATCATTGCACGCACCGATGCCATAGCGGTTGATGGTTATGAAGCGGCTTTAGAAAGAGCGGCACAATATAAAGAAGCTGGAGCCGATGTTCTGTTTATTGAGGCGCCCCGGACGATAGAGCAAATGAAAGGCATTGTTGACAGGTTCTCAGCCGATATTCCTTTGCTAGCCAATATGGTGGAGGGTGGGCATACCCCTTTACATAGTGCACATGAGCTTCATCAAATGGGGTTCAAACTGGTGATTTTCCCTGGGGGAATCGTGCGAGCTTTAGCGAAAACGGCCAATGACTATTATAGCTCCTTGTCTATGCATGCAAGCAATCAGCCCTTTATGGATCATATGTATGATTTTACTGGTTTGAACCAGGTCTTAGGAACTCAGCAACTTTTAGACTCGGCTAACAAATACGTATAACGAATAGGGAGGGGGGGGTATGCTTGCGTTAGGGTTGACACATAGTGTGTCAGCGCACCCTCTTCCTCATGAGGATAAGCGTGCTTTATTTGAGCGTTTGGTTGATCAGGTGAGCAGTATCAAATATTAAGGGGGCGATATGTCTGAGGTGCTCATTCGAGGTGGCTTGGTTCTGGCTCATGCGAAGCATCAACCAGAGCGATTAGATATTTATGTCGAAAACGGGCGCATTAAAGCTTTGCTTGCTCCAGGAACACCGGTAAATGAGACTATCCCAGAGTTTGATGCGACACAGTGCTTGATTCATCCGGGTTTGATAAATGCCCATACGCATGGTCATGGGGCGCTAACAAAAGGGGTTGCTGACCGTTGGAATTTGGAGCAGTTGATTGCGATGGGGGCGAGTTTAAATCAGAATCGCTCTCATGAGTTTATGCA
Organism: Alcaligenaceae bacterium; assembly: GCA_012839585.1. GTDB lineage: Bacteria > Pseudomonadota > Gammaproteobacteria > Burkholderiales > Burkholderiaceae_B > Paenalcaligenes. Next base: position 18,725 of record DUNB01000078.1, read on the forward strand.
GCTAAGCGCTCAGTTGAATGCGGCAGAGATGCTACTTAAAGGATGTACGGCTGCTTTTGATTTATATGGCGAGCTACCTACGCCCAGCCCAGAAGGTTTAGAGGCTGTCGCAGACGCATATAGCCAAAGTGGCCTACGTGTTGCTCTGCGACAGCCTCTAAACCTTCTGGGCTGGGCGTAGGTAGCTCGCCATATAAATCAAAAGCAGCCGTACATCCTTTAAGTAGCATCTCTGCCGCATTCAA
>DUNB01000079.1 GCA_012839585.1 Alcaligenaceae bacterium
GGGCTTGAAATTAGGCACATACATAGGGAATAAAGACGGCCGTCTTTATTCCCTATGTATGTGCCTAATTTCAAGCCCCTGCTCCAGGGGCTTGATTGTTATGGCGGGAGGCTATGTCACGCTTAGGTGTTGTTATTGATAGGTTTTTTGTCCTGACCACTGTGTGAGAAAGTACATAGAGGGTGGCTTGAAGCTTGTCGCTGTCGTTGTGTTTTTACATGCAGTGAAAGGTGGTTCAAACCGTTTTTTTGATTGGGAAATAAAAATAGAGCGTACTTTTTATTTGTGACATATAGATTAAATTTATATTGGTTATTTTAGTTTTCTATCTATCTAATTAGTATCGGTTGTTTGACCTATGCTTTTATGAGAATGCTCTGAATTTTTTTAGCTGGGGTTGTGCGGAACTGAATTCCCCTGTCTATTTATTATGATGGTATTTAGGGGGGGGCTTGGTTTAAGTTTTAGCCTCGCCTATAAATTCTGTTATAATGTGTTTGGATAAATGAAAATAGGTGTTTATATCTATTTTTATGATCTTTTGTTCGCATCTTAAGCGAAGTTGGGGTGCTGGTGTTGTCGCGGACTTTGTCTTGCTTGATTTGCCAGCGATGATTAATTAGATAAGGAAATTGATTTTGACTCAAAAGAAAATAGCAATTTTAGGCGCAGGTCCAAGTGGTTTAGCTCAGTTACGTGCTTTTGAAGCCGCACGCAGAGCCGGTGTTAAAAACTTACCCGAGATCGTTTGTTATGAAAAACAAAACGATATTGGTGGCATGTGGAATTACACATGGCGCACGGGTTTAGATCGAAATGGCGAGCCAGTGCATGGCAGTATGTATCGCTATCTCTGGTCGAATGGTCCCAAAGAGTGCTTAGAGTTTGCTGATTATTCTTTTGATGAGCATTTCGATCGTCCTATTCCTTCGTACCCGCCGCGCGAGGTATTAAAGGATTACATCATGGGCCGCATCGACAAACGGGCGATTTTTAACTACATCCGTTTTGAATGTCCTGCCCGTTGGGTGACCTATGATGACGCCACGGAAAAGTTCACCGTCACGGTGATGAACCATAAAACCGGCGAACAAGAAACCGAGGAATTCGATTACGTGGTGGTGGCGACGGGGCATTTCTCCACGCCAAACATGCCTTACTACGAGGGCCTAGAACAGTTTCCGGGTCGTGTGATGCACGCCCACGATTTCCGCGATGCTTTGGAATTCGAGGGTCAGGACGTGTTGTTAGTCGGTGGTAGTTACTCTGCCGAGGACATCGGTACGCAGTGTTATAAATACGGCGCTAACTCGGTGACCATCAGTTATCGTAGTTCACCGTTGGGCTTTGAGTGGCCCGAGGGTATCGAAGAGCGTCCGTTGTTGACCCATCTAGAGGGTAATGTGGCGCACTTTAACGATGGCAGCACCAAGGCGTATGATGCCATCATTATGTGTACGGGCTATTTGTTCCACTTCCCGTTCTTGCCAGATGAATTGCGTTTGCAGACTCACAACTGTTTGTACCCAGACAATTTGTACAAAGGGGTGTTTTTCCAAAGCAATCCAAAGTTAATTTACTTGGGGATGCAGGACCAGTACTTCACCTTTAATATGTTTGATGCGCAGGCGTGGTTCGTACGCGATGTGATCTTAGACAAGATCCAACTGCCTTCTGCAGAGGAACGCGCCAAAGACATTCAGGCTTGGTTACAACGCCACGAACAGTTGCAGAATCCGAACGATGACATTGATTTCCAAGCACAATATGTGCGTGATTTGATCGACCGAACTGATTACCCGGATTTCCCTATCGAAAAACAGGGTGAATTGCTAAAACAATGGTTGTTGGACAAACAAGAAAACATCATGACGTTCCGCAACAAATCCTATCGTTCGACCATTACCGGAACCATGGCGGCCAAACTGCCTAAGCCTTGGTTAGAGATTAAAGACGATTCCCTAGAGGGCTTTATGTCGCTGAAATTTAAGGCGGCAGAGCAAAACAAAGAGACCGATGCGGGCAACCAAAGCACGGCTCAGACAAAAAAAGAAAAAGTCGTGGCCTAATCGTGCGATGTTGGGCTGCTCCAACAAGTTGAATTCTCATTCAATTTTTTGGGTCAGCTTATGAAGGTATAGGGCTTTCTATAAACAGATAAAGCCTGTTTATAGAATTACCCAATAAAAATGGCGCCCCACTAGGAGGCGCCATTTTTTTATTTATGATTCGGGTTGGTGGGAGCTTACCAATTACCACTATACATCTGCACAGCCAAACTGCTGA
>DUNB01000080.1 GCA_012839585.1 Alcaligenaceae bacterium
AGCCAAGCGCGGTTCGACTGTGTGGGCTGTGGCTTCGAGGAAAACGCTGATTTGGTCGGCGCAATCAATGTGTTAAGGGCGGGACACGCCCGGTTAGCTTGTGCAGAGACTTCGCCTGCGGTTAGGGGCGTCGGGCCAAGAACCCACCGAAGCGAGTCAGGCGATGGTCGCTTGAACGCCGTAGGAATCCCCGTCCTTTAGGGCGGGGAGGATGTCAATGAGCTCTACACAGACAAAGGCTGAAGCTATAGCTTTAGCCGAGCACTTACGTCATCAGGTTAGAGTGACCCCTTATCAAGGCCTATCATCTGGTCCTCTGTACTTTACTGCTAGTTTTGGCTTGGCTCCATTTGCTATTTCTATAGATCACACCTTACAGCAGGCGGATGCGTTGCTGTATCAGGCGAAAAAACTAGGAAGAAATCGGGTGGAGGCGAGCCTAGAGGTTAGGCCAACTCCACCAATATCGGCGTGTACCGTTTGAATCAAATGTGCGGTTAGTTCAAAGTAGGGGGCACATGTATTAAATGGTGATCAGCTCCCCGGTTCTAGATGCCCGTTAGTCAACAACAAAGAGCTTAGCACCAATTTGTGTTGATGAGCGGTGGGGTTCAGCATTGTCTGCGACTTGATAGCTCATTCCAGGTTGTAAAGTAAAGGTGCGGCCATCTTCTAATTCGGTGTGCAGTTCGCCTTCAAGGCAAAACAAAATATGTCCTTTGTTACACCAATGGTCAGCAAGATAACCAGCAGAATACTCCACCATACGTACTCGAATATCTCCAAACTTTTGCGTTCTCCAATAGGCCACGCCGGTTTCACCTTTATGTTCTGTGGGCTCTATTTCAGACCATTCGGTTACATTAAAAGGGATGTTTTTTAGTTCCATACGTTGACGTCCTTGACGTGAGAGAAAAAACCCTAAGGACATGTAGTCATTAAAGGGGAGGAATGCCAATGGCTTAATAAAATCATGTTACATAATAATAGCGGCGTAGTCATTTCGTTGGAGCTTTCCGCGTATTTTGGGTAAACGCGAGGGTTTTCTCAGGTATTGGGTATGAAACTGACGTAACGCAAACGTTTTTTTGCTTGGTTTTGGCTGATGTTGGGGGTGGGGATAATGCCAAAAGAACCCAATTCTTGCGTGTATGTTAGGTGTTCTTGGAGTGTGACCGTGTTCTTGCTGAAGAGAAGGTGCCGCTTGCAGGAATAAAAAAAGCCCTTGATCATCAAGGGCTTAAATATAGAGGTTGGCGGGCAGGGTGAGATTCGAACTCACGTTACGCCTAGACGTAAACTGGATTTCGAGTCCAGCGCATTCGACCACTCTGCCACCTGCCCGCACGTTGCTTTATTTAAGTCACCATTAAATAAAGCAAGACCGTCATTCTATCAGGTTTTTACGTAAAAATACTAGTCCCTTGTTTGGATAAAACAGGTTTTCGCTTTAGCACCAAAGCGCTACACTAAAGTGATTGGTTTGTGGCGCATGTCATTATTTTCTGGAGAATTTTATGCTTACTGATAAAACCGCAGTCGTTACAGGCTCTACCAGTGGGATTGGGTTAGCGATCGCGCAGCAACTTGCTGCGCAAGGGGCTAATGTGGTGCTAAATGGTTTCGGGGACGCAGATGAAATTGAGAAGCTGCGTGTCAACATCGAACTGCAAAACGATGTGAAGGCCTACTATATTAATGCGGATCTCAGTCAGCCAGACTCCACCCGACAGCTTATTCAACAGGCCGTGCAGTTGACGGGTCGTATTGATATCTTAGTAAACAATGCAGGTATTCAGCATACAGATCGTATTGAAAACTTTCCCACAGAGCGTTGGGACATGATTATGGCGCTGAACTTGTCTGCTGTTTTCCACGCCACGGCCGAGGTGCTTCCCCACATGCAAAAACATGGCTGGGGACGTATTGTGAATATTGCCTCTGCTCATGGTTTAGTGGCCTCAGAGTTCAAGTCAGCCTATGTCGCAGCCAAACACGGGGTGGTTGGTCTATCCAAAGTCACAGCCTTAGAAAATGCTGGTTCAGGCATAACGTGTAATGCGGTTTGTCCAGGTTGGGTGCGCACCCCGTTGGTAGAGGCCCAAATAGAGGCCTTAGCCAAAAAGAACAACACGGATATTGAAACAGCCGCTAAAGCACTATTGGCTGAAAAGCAACCGTCCTTGCAGTTTGTGACTCCGCAACAGCTAGGTAATGCCGTGGTGTTTTTGTGCTCGGATGCAGCAGAACAAATGACAGGAACCACGTTGACCTTAGATGGTGGTTGGACTGCTCGTTAAATTAGGAAATAACTATGTTGTTTGTCTTATCACCAGCAAAAAAGCTGGATTATGACAGCCCAGTGCGAACGACGCTCTATACGCAACCGCAAATGGTGGAACAAGCCCATGCGTTAATTAAGGTATTGCGTGAGCAAAGCCCAGAGCAAATTCAGGCGCTGATGAAACTTAGCACAGCGCTAACAGACCTAAACGTACAGCGCTATCAGGATTGGAGCCCTTCGTTTGATTTAGATAATGCTAGACAAGCTGTTCTTGCCTTTAACGGTGATGTGTACGAGGGCCTAAAGGCGACGGAGCTGTCTGATGCTCAGCTAGAGTGGGCGCAAAACCATGCGCTTATCTTAAGCGGTCTGTATGGGGTGTTACGGCCGTTGGATCTGATGCAGCCTTATCGTTTGGAAATGGGAACCCGTTTAGCCACCGATCAGGGGAAAAATCTGTATGAGTATTGGGGGACTCAATTAGCCCAATATATAAATCAGCATTTCGCGCAGCAAGATGACACGAATCCTGTGGTCGTTAATTTGGCCTCTAATGAATACTTTAAGGCTGTTGATAAAAAAGCCCTAAAGGCTCAGGTGTTAGATTGTGTTTTTCAAGATCAAAAAGGGGGCGAGTATAAAATCATCAGTTTTTATGCGAAAAAAGCCCGCGGGTTGATGCTGCGTTACGCGATTGATCATCAGATAGAAACGCCCGAAGGACTAAAAGCATTTGATGTGGATGGTTATGCATTTAGTCCTGAAAACTCCTCGGCGACTACCTTTGTGTTTCGACGTCCGGAGTAGACGTTAAAAGCTCTAGTTGAGTGGGGCTGGGTGGCCCTGAACTTAACACCAAGCCACGCATATCTTGTCGAATCAGTTGCGTGGCTTTTATCATTTGACGCAAAGGATACGCCAACATCGCTAGATCGCCCTCGGTCTCTAAAGAGCCAATCGGGGGCGCATCCATATTATTGATTTCTAATTCTATAGCGGTCAAAGCACTAGCCACTCCGTCGGGAATTTCAGGTAACGAGGCTAGCAAAGGAATAGCTGCGCTGATTTGCGAGGCTAATACGTGATTTTGAATGATGAGGTTATTTAACA
>DUNB01000081.1 GCA_012839585.1 Alcaligenaceae bacterium
CAACAAACATCATCGCTCCTGCGGTTAATTCCTGAAGCAAATTTAAGTGGAACTGAGCACCAAGGCACATTTGGCTCTTTTATTGGGTTTTCTGCGGGTTTTGCGATGTTGAGCAGCCTGCTTTTTCCTGAAAGTGATGGTGTGGCCTATGCGTTTTTAGGTCCGTTGATTGGTTCTTTAACGCGACCCGTAGGCGGGTGGGTTTCCGATAAGTTAGGCGGTGCTCGTGTGACGCTTTATACCTTTACCGCCATGGCCGCAATTGTGGTTGCCCTGTTCTTTGTTATTCCTACAGATAGCTCTTCTGGTCATTTCTTGCTCTTTTTATTGCTCTTTATTCTGTTATTTGCACTCTCCGGCATTGGTAATGGTTCGACTTTTCGCATGATTCCGGTGATTTTTGCCTTAAAGCACGCTCGTTTTGCCACAGGGAAGTCAGAGGCAGAGCAAGACAAGGCAAGACTGGCTGCGAACAAAGAATCAGCGGCAGTCTTAGGCTTCACAGGGGCTGTTGGGGCGTTTGGTGGTTTTTTTATTCCACGCAGTTTTGGCACCTCTATCTCTATGACCGGTGGCATCGAGGCGGCTTTGGTTTCATTTTTCATTTTTTATCTTAGTTGTATGGCCACGACGTGGTGGTTTTATGCCCGTCGTAATGCGGTCATGCCTTGCTAGTAAAACGATATTTATAAGGACAACAGCATGAGTCATTTTTTAGACCGTTTGAATTTTATGTCACGCGTGAAGTCCACTTACTCAGAGGGGCATGGCGAGGTCGTTAATGAGGATCGAAAGTGGGAAAACGTTTACCGAGCACGCTGGCAACACGACAAAATTGTGCGATCCACGCACGGGGTCAACTGTACGGGATCCTGCTCGTGGAAAATTTATGTCAAAAATGGATTGATTACGTGGGAAACGCAGCAAACGGATTATCCTGCGACGCGCCCCGATTTACCCAATCATGAACCACGTGGCTGTCCGCGCGGCGCTTCGTATAGTTGGTATGTGTACTCGGCACAGCGTGTTAAGTACCCACTAATCAGAGGGGTGCTGCTAGAGATGTGGCAAGAGGCGCGTCAAAGCCTAGACCCCATCGCGGCGTGGAAGTCCATCGCGGAAAATCCAGAAAAAGCACGTCGTTATAAGTCAGTGCGAGGCTTGGGTGGTTTTGTACGGGTTGATTGGGACACTGCTACAGAAATGATCGTGGCAGCCAATGCTCACACCATTAAAGACTACGGACCTGACCGCATTATTGGTTTTTCACCCATTCCTGCTATGAGTATGGTCAGCTATGCCGCAGGTACCCGTTATTTGAGCTTATTGGGTGGCACTAGCCTTAGTTTTTATGATTGGTATTGCGATTTGCCACCTGCCAGCCCCCAAGTTTGGGGCGAGCAAACCGATGTGGCCGAATCGGCCGATTGGTACAACGCTAACTATTTGATCGTTTGGGGCTCAAACGTGCCACAAACGCGCACACCAGACGCACACTTTTATACCGAGGTTCGCTATAAGGGCACAAAAACCGTCGCCGTTTCCAGTGACTATGGCGAAATGGTGAAATTTGGTGATATCTGGCTAGCACCTCGTCAAGGCACCGATGCGGCATTGGCGATGGCCATGGGTCATGTGATTTTATCGGAGTTCCATAGACCAAATAAATCCGATTATTTTACGGGCTATATGAAGCAATACACCGATATGCCCATGCTCGTCACTCTAGAAGAGCGCAACGGATTATTGCACCCAGGCCAGTATTTACGCGCCTCGCACTTAGACAATAACCTAGGGCAGGTGAACAATCCTGAATGGAAAACGCTGCTAATTGACGCTTTAACCTCAGAAATTGTGGTGCCGAATGGCACTATTGGTTTACGTTGGGGCGAAGGGGATCACGCAGACGGTCACCCACAGCGTTGGAATTTAGAGATGCGCGATGTCAGCAGCGGCAGAGACATTGATCCTCAGCTCAGCTTAATAGACAAACACGATGCGGTGGTTGAGGTGGCTTTTCCTTATTTTGGTGGAGAACACAGCGACACTTTGCTGCGTAAGGTACCCGTGCGTACGCTACAAACCCGTGATGGCAAAACCATTCAGGTGGCCACGGTTTATGACTTGCAAATGGCTAACTACGGTGTGGATCATGGTTTGGGTGGGGATCATGTCGCCACAAGTTACGATGACGATATCCCATATACCCCGGCTTGGCAGGAAAAGCACACCACCGTACCGCGTCATTTGGTGATTCAAGTAGCGCGTGAGTTTGCGCAGAATGCGCACGACACCAAAGGGCGTTCTATGGTGATCGTAGGCGCAGGTTTAAACCATTGGTATCACATGGACATGACCTACCGCGCCATTATTGGCATGTTGGTTATGTGCGGTTGTGTGGGCAAAAGTGGTGGTGGTTGGGCGCATTACGTAGGTCAAGAAAAGCTACGACCCCAGTTTGGTTGGATGCCCTTGGCATTTGGTTTGGATTGGGCTCGTCCAGCACGTCAAATGAATGGGACTTCCTTCTTTTATGCCCACACGGGGCAATGGCGTCATGAACAGCTCAATGTGGATGAGATTTTGTCGCCTACTGCGGATTTGTCTGCTTATAAAGGCATGAGCATGATTGACCTAAATGCCAAATCGGAGCGTTTAGGCTGGTTGCCGTCCGCGCCGCAGCTGGAACGCAATCCCTTAGATGTCGTGGCAGAAGCCAGACAAAAAGGCAAGGATCCGGTGCAATACACGGCTGAATCTCTCCAAGATGGTTCATTACGTATGAGCTGTGAGGACCCTGATTCACTCGCTAACTTCCCACGTAATTTATTTATCTGGCGCTCAAACTTATTCGGCTCTAGCGGTAAAGGGCATGAGTACTTGTTGAAGTACTTATTGGGTACACAAAACGCGTTGTTCAGTGAGGAAAAAGACGGTATTCGCCCCAAAGAGGTCGCTTATAGAGAGGAAGAGCACGAGGGCAAACTCGATTTATTAACCGTGCTGGATTTTCGCATGAGTACCTCGTGCTTATACGGCGATATTGTTTTACCTACCGCCACTTGGTATGAAAAAGACGATTTAAACACTTCCGACATGCATCCTTTTATTCACCCCTTAAGCGAGGCGGTACAACCTTTGTGGGAAAGTAAATCGGACTGGGAAATTTACAAACTCTTAGCGAAAAAGTTCACTGAAATTGGGGGGCCGTACTTAGGCGAGCGCGAAGACATTGTCTTAACGCCTTTAATGCACGATACCCCCGGTGAATTAGGCCAAGCCTTTGAACCCAAAGACTGGAAGTACGGCGAGTGTGATCTGATTCCCGGTAAAACAGCACCGAACATGACCGTGGTTAAGCGTGACTATAACGACATTTATCGCAAGTTTACGTCGGCGGGCCCGCTTTTGGACGAGTTAGGTAACGGGGGTAAAGGAATCAACTGGGATACCAAAGAGGAAATAGTCCAATTAGCCAAACAAAATAAAGCGGTATTGGATGAGGGGATTAGCAAAGGTCGTCCACGTTTAGATTCTGCTATTGATGCAGCAGAAATGATTTTAGGTTTAGCGCCTGAAACCAATGGTCACGTGGCCGTCAAAGCCTGGCAAGCATTAGAAAAAATCACAGGCCGTAAACACACTCACTTAGCCGAAGGTCGGGCTCACGAGAAAATTCACTTTTCCAGTATTCAGGCGCAGCCTCGCAAGATTATTTCCGCGCCCACCTGGTCTGGCGTAGAAAGCGAAGACGTGAGCTATAACGCGGGTTACACCAATGTGCACGAGCTCATTCCTTGGCGCACCATCACGGGCCGTCAGCAAATTTACCAAGATCATCGTTGGATGCTGGATTTTGGCGAGGGTTTCTGTGTTTATAAACCTGCTGTGGATACCAAAAGTGTTAAACCCATGATGGAAAAGCACGCGAATGGTCATCCCGAGCTGGTTTTAAACTGGCTCACTCCGCACCAAAAGTGGGGTATTCATAGCTCTTATTCCGATAATTTACATATGCTCACTCTGGGTAGAGGCGGACCGAATGTGTGGATTTCGGAAATCGAAGCGAAGCGTGCCGGCTTAGTGGATAACGATTGGGTCGAGGTGTTTAACTTAAATGGGGTGGTCACCGCCCGTGTCGTGGTCAGCCAGCGTATTCCCACCGGAGTGTGTTTTATGTATCACGCCCAAGAGAAAAACGTGAATGTACCCGGTTCACAATTAAGTCAAAAACGCGGTGGTATTCATAACTCCGTCACCCGTACTGTACTCAAACCCACCCACATGATTGGTGGCTATGCGCAGCAAGCCTACGGTTTTAACTACTATGGCACCGTAGGAAGCAATAGAGACGAGTTTGTGGTGTTACGCAAACTCGATCAGGTCGAGTGGATGGAAGAACCACTGAATCCTACAGAAACAACAGAAGGAGCACTCAAATGAAAATTCGTGCACAAATAGGTATGGTGCTCAATCTGGATAAATGTATTGGCTGTCATACCTGCTCCGTGACCTGTAAAACGGTCTGGACCAGTAGAGAAGGGGTGGAGTACGCCTGGTTTAATAACGTAGAAACCAAGCCTGGCGTGGGGTACCCCAAAGATTGGCAAAATCAAAACAAGTGGAGAGGGGGCTGGGTACGCGATGCCAAAGGGCGTCTAAAACCCAAACAAGGTGGCAAGCTACGTATCTTAGCCAATTTGTTTGCGAACCCGCATTTGCCGCAGATTGACGATTACTACGAGCCGTTTACCTACGATTATCAGCATTTACAAAATGCGCCCTTAAGTCGCACACCACCTACCGCACGTCCTGTGTCCGTGATTACCGGTCAAAAAATGGAAAAAATCCATTGGGGACCCAACTGGGAGGATGACTTAGGCGGCGAGTTTAGCGCACGCAGCAAAGATCATCTTTTCGAAGACGTGCAAAAGGAAATGTACTCCACCTTTGAAAATACCTTCATGATGTATTTACCTAGGTTGTGTGAGCATTGTCTGAATCCCACTTGTGTAGCGAGCTGTCCTTCGGGCTCTATTTATAAAAGAGAAGACGATGGCATTGTGTTGGTGGACCAAGACAAATGCAGAGGCTGGCGCATGTGTATTTCTGGCTGCCCTTACAAAAAAGTCTATTACAACTGGAAAAGCGGCAAGGCAGAAAAATGCACCTTTTGCTACCCACGTATTGAGGCCGGACAGCCTACCGTTTGCTCTGAAACCTGTGTGGGGCGTATTCGTTATTTAGGTGTGATGCTTTATGATGCCGATCGCATTGCCGAGGCCGCCTCTGTGCCGGATGAGCAAGACCTCTATGAGGCACAACTTGATGTGTTTTTGGATCCGAATGATCCCGAGGTTCGAGCTAAAGCGCTGGAACAAGGGATCCCTGAAAGCTGGGTAACAGCCGCGCAAAAATCGCCCGTCTATAAAATGGCTTGCGAGTGGAAAGTGGCTTTTCCTTTACACCCAGAGTTTCGCACTTTGCCTATGGTTTGGTATATACCGCCGCTATCGCCCATTCAGTCGGCAGCAGAGTCAGGCAAAATGCCACACGCCACCATTGGCAAAGCCAGCATGATTCCCGATGTGGATAGCTTACGTATTCCCGTACGTTATTTGGCTAATTTGCTCACGGCAGGTAAAGAACAACCCATTACCCATGCGCTTAAACGTCTTTTAGCGATGCGTGCTTTTAAGCGTTCCGAAGTGGTACATGGTGAACCAGATCATCAGGTGCTAGAGGACGTGGGTTTGGATGCACGCACCGTAGAGGATATGTACCAAATCATGGCCATTGCGGATTACAAAGATCGTTTTGTGATTCCTACGAGTCATAAAGAACTGGTGGAAAACAGCTTAGAAGATCAAGGGAGCTGCGGTTTTACCTTTGGCAATAACTGCAGTGGCGGTGTGTCGGCCCCTAATTTGTTTGGTAAGCCTCGTCATCACGTTAATCCTGGACCCAAGGGGCAGCACACAGGGCCTACCGTGATCGCACGCGAAATAAAGCGCCAGCCTAATCCAAAAAACGCAAACCCGGAGGATAAACATGCTGCTTTATAAAATACTCTCTGTGCTCATGGATTACCCTCAAAAAGGTTTAATTCAGGCGTTGCCGGAAATTCGACAGCATCTCACTACGGTTCCTGAGGCCAAGCAGGAATTAGCCGATTTGCTGGATTATCTTGAGCAAAATCGTCTTATAGCTCTGCAGGAAAACTACGTCGCTACCTTTGACAGAATGCCATCCCATTCTTTGCATTTATTCGAGCATATTCATGGTGAAAGCCGTGATAGGGGACAGGCGATGGTGGACCTAATAGAGGAATATAAGCGCCATGGCTTTGAGGTCATTTCTGCCGAACTGCCCGATTATATTCCTTTGTTTTTGGAGTTTTTAAGTCAGCTCCCAGAGACAGAGGCCTTGGCTTTACTCAATGAGGCCATCCACATTATGGCGGCCATCGGCCAGAGTTTGGAGCAGAGCCAAAGTTTGTATGCCTCGCTTTTTGTGGTCTTAAGACAAGTAGCCACAGTAGAACCTGTAGAGCTGGAGATTGCTCCGGTGCGGGATATGGATGAGGCCATGGAACGCTTTGGGGTCAATGAAGAAGGCACAGAGCCGTTATTGCATGGCCAATTTGGAGAGCAAGCCGTACGTTTTTACCCAAAACGTAAAGAGCAGATGTCGGGAGAGCAACCATGAAAACAGTTAATTTATTTTTATTTGGTATTTATCCCTATATTGCACTTACCGTTTTCTTTGTGGGTAGTTTGCTGCGCTTTGACAGAGAGCAGTACACATGGAAAAGCGAGAGTTCGCAGTTGCTTTATACGGGCTCGCTACGATTAGGGAATGTTTTATTTCACGTGGGTATTATTGGTTTGTTTTTTGGTCATCTGGTCGGGCTGCTAACACCTGTCGTGGTTTGGGATACCTTGGGTATTTCTCATAGCACTAAACAAGCCATTGCGATTTGGTCAGGGGGCGCTTTGGGCATCTTGTGCTTAATTGGATTAAGTCTCTTGCTGTATCGACGTTTAACTAATCCGCGTTTAGCGGCAGTGACTCAACCCATGGATAAGGTTCTTTTAATTTGGATACTAGCGACTTTGCTGTTGGGCTTGTCTACCATCTTTTTGTCTGTACAACATGCCGATGGTGGGGTGATGGTGTTACTGATGCAATGGGCTCAATATGTGGTGACGTTGCGTGGCGTGACAGGGGCCGAGTACATCATGGCGGTGCCTGCCTTGTTTAAAGTTCACTTGTTTATGGGAATGACGCTTTTTCTGATTTTCCCATTTACCCGTTTAGTCCATGCTTGGAGTGGTTTTGCTACGGTGTTTTATTTAGGTAGAGCGTGGCAGCTGGTTAGGCCACGTCATTAAACCATCCAAAAATAAGAGAGACTTCTATGCAATTGCAACCCGTTAAGGTCAATGGTATTTCCATTCCCGAGTCCGCTATCTTAACCGAATTAGAACATCATAAAGAGGCTGATGATCCATTGGATATGGCCATCAGCACATTAGTGCTAAGGCAGCTACTTATCGAAGAGGCACAGCGTTTGCAGTTAAGTGCCGAATCCGAAGAGGAACTCTTTGCTTTGGTGTTGCAAAAAGAGATACAGCTGCCCACCTTAACCGAGGCAGAGTGTTTGCGTCATTACGAGCAAAACCCAGCTTACTTTACGGTAGGTGCCTCGGTAGAGGTGGAGCATATTCTTTTGCAAACCACTCCTCGTATCGATGCCGACGCGTTATATAAAAAAGCTCAAGAGGTGCTCAAAGAGGCGCAGACGGATCCGACACGCTTTGGGCAGTTGGCACGCCAGTATTCAAATTGCCCCTCCTCTGAAGAAGGCGGCTATTTAGGTATGCTGCCTAAAGGACAGATGGTGCCCGAGTTCGAAGAAATCGTGTTCCGCGCTGAAACGGGTCAAGTGCACCCGGCCGTGGTGGAGACACGTTTTGGTTTTCATATTATACGTGTGGGAAAACGCATCGAAGGCGAGCTACTGGCTTATGAAGTGGTGGCTGAACGTATTCACGAGGCCTTACAAGAGGCCAACCAAAATACCGCTTGGCGTCAATACATTCAGCATCTTATAAAAGAAGCCCACATAGAGGGTTTTGATTATGAGTCTTATCTAGATGAAAATGTGTTTTTAGGTTAATAACAGCGCATTTAAAACAGATTTTGAACGAGCCTATCGTAACCGGGCGGCTCGGTGATCATTTTTCACGTAGATGTTTTGCTGTGAATTATCGCATTGCGAGTGGGTCAAGGTGATATGTCGTTTTAATACCCACTCAATCTTTACGCCGATTTCGTTTGCTTGAGAATCGCCATGATTCGGCTGCGGGTGTAGCGAGACTTTTTCAGTAAAAGTAAGTATTGGTATTCACTTTGACATTTTCTTGATGAAATCACCACAAAGGCATGACGCCTAAGCTGTTAGTCTAGATATAACAATTAAAAACGGATGCCTCAGTCATTTAGGTGGTTATTTATAATGAGAAAGTCTTTAGCTCATCGATTACAAGGATTTATTGTGGCCGGAGGTTTTGCCACTTTGTTTCATTGGGTTGTTATGGCGAGCTTAATAAAAGCAGGGATAGAACCCTTTGTAGCTACGGCTGGTGGGAGCGTCTCGGGCGCAGCATTAAATTATGTGCTTCAACGTAGTCTCGCTTTCCCAAATGCAGGCCCTCACTTGTTTGTGCTCTGGCGATATGTAGGAGCTTGTGTTGTGGCGTGGCTCTGTAATAGCGCTTTTTTCTTCTTGTTTTATAACCTTCGTAATGATCTGAGACAATAAGA